>NZ_CP117982.1:2844671-3144671 GCF_030708075.1 Candidatus Epulonipiscium viviparus
TAATTTCACCCTGTCTAGCTTTTTGATACAACCCTTTAGTATCTCGTTTTTCGCACTCTTCTAAAGAAGTATTAACGTAGATTTCAACAAAGTCTTTGCCTATAATGTTCTTAGCATTCTCTCGATCTTTTTCAAAAGGTGAAATTGCGGCAACTAATACAATGATACCTGCATCATTTAATAGCTTGCTCACTTCTGGAATTCGACGAATATTTTCTACTCTATCCTCCTCTGAAAATCCCAGGTTATTATTTAGACCGATTCTAATGTTATCGCCATCTAATAGCATGGTATGTTTTCCAAAAACTGCTAACATTTTCTCCAAAGCATTTGCGAGAGTAGATTTACCTGGTAGCTATCTTAATATAATTTGCTCGTGGTTGATCACTTCGATATATATCACAGAAATCGATGCGGTTGAATGTGACCATAACTCCGTCGATAGTATTGTGTGTAGCAACTTCCCAATCGTCTTCAGTATTATTTCGAGACAGGCGGATGTCGATCCATTCTGGTAATGTACTCAGTTTCACACGGGGCATAGTAGTTGTAGTTGCTGTTACCTGATAAAATCCAGAATATTCCTCGTTTGCCAGAGCACCTGCTATTATAATCTCATCTTCATGAGCAATTTCACAAGATACAACCCAGCCAACAGGTTTAGCATATTTGTGGACCCATCTGCTATAAAATACATGAACATGACCATCTTCGCCATAAATTGGAGCACAGCCCCAAACTCTATAAAGAGGTGTTTCGAGAATTCTAGTTATTTCTGTTAAGCTTTTGCAGAACTCGCTTTCTACATGCTCAGGTTGCTTCATTACATGACATGTTCTGGTTTTTTCATGACATTTACTCCTTAAAAGAAAAATTATAAGTATAGTTTTAACCAATTTTTTGCCATTTATACAAAAAAATAATTTATTGTAAATAAGCGATCGCTATTAATGTGTATAATTATTATGATATTAACCATAATAATTAATATGAATTTCATTATAGAAAGGAATTGGATGAATGTTAGATATTAAAATATTTGTAGCGCATACGCAAGAGAATAGTATTACGGTGGAAAACCCACTATATCAAAATATTATAACGCAGTCGACAGGTGAGACGAAATTTATTAGAGACAGCGAAGGGAACAACATTTCGAACAAGTACGATAAATACCAGTATTTAACAGTGCAATACTGGGCATGGAAGAACGCAGAAGCAGACTATTACGGGCTAGGAATGGAAAACAAGTACCTAAGTTTTTCGAAGAGTAATATTCGTAATAACGCCAAAACTGATTTTGTATATCCGGCTCTATACTTCGATGAACATCCGACAATAGACCCACCGATTAAATTTGAGTATCTCAATAAACAAGTGATTGAGAAGTTAAATTTATTTGAGCAACCGATGCGAGAACTGATAGAGCAGCACGACATGATAATCACCTCACCAGTGGAGTGGGATATAGCGGTGATGGATCAGTTTGAAATTCCTTCTATCTTCGATAACAAGCTAGAGGCAGTGTTGAATATTATCAAGGTAACGAGTCCAGAAATGGCATTAGTAGCCGAGGAGTATTTGAAAGGGCGCATATACTATCCGGGATCTTTATATATTATGAAGAAAGAGCTATTTCATGAGTATTGTAACTGGAGTTTTAAAATATTAGAGGAGTTAGAGAATCAGACAGACTTTAGCAATTATTCTGTAGAAGGGTTAAAAATGCTATATCATGTAAGTGAACGATTGCTAGGAATATACTATAGTTATATAAAGAAGCAAGGCAAATATAGATTAGCCGAGCTCGACTGGTGCGAGGTGGAGCATGTAGCTGTAGAAGAAGAGGTGATGCCGGCATTTGCAGATACATCAGACTGTATAGTATTAACAACAGATGATAGGTTCATCATCGGTGCTGCGGCAACTTTGATATCACTGGTCAAAACTTCCAATGTAAATAATAACTATGACATCATCATCTTTCATAAGGATTTATCGGAGAAGTCCAAAAACTTGTTGCGTAATGTCGTTGTGCAGCGCATTAACTTTAGTCTTAGATTCTACGATGTTGGTTATGAAATGAGTACTTATAATGTTTATAAGCCCGGTAATTATTGGCAACCATGCGTATACTTTAAATTATTAATTCCTTCTATAATGCATAATTATAAAAAAAGTTTACATTTAGATTGTGATTTAATCATATTAGAAGATATAGCTAATCTGTTGAGTATTGATTTAAAAGGAAACGCTGTAGCTGGATGTGTAGATAAGGGAACTATAACAACTTCTATACGCAGAACATGGGCTAATAAGTATTACCATGAAAAATTGCGTATAACTAATATTGTAGAATATTTCAATTGTGGAGTTACTGTATTTAATATAAATGAGGTTCATAAAATAACTTCTTCGGTAGAACTTTTACACGAAGCAGAAAAAAAATATCTAACTGTAGAACAAGATATATTATCCAAATCATTTATGAACCATATTTATATATTACCACAGAGTTGGAATCTAACCATAGATTTTCTAGGTACAGTAATGAATTTATATAAACAATATCTTCCTGCAAATATCTATCAAGAATATTTAGATGCAAGGCAAAAACCTAAAATAATTCATTATGTAAGTGCTTTAAAACCTTGGGATAACCCAAATTTGGAATATGCAAGTTATTGGTGGGATACCGTACGTGGAACAGAAATATATGAAATGGCTATAAATTCACAAATACAAAAAAGTTGTTCTGAAAATATAAAAAAAACAACTAAAAAGTTTATGGATACATTATAATTACGAAAGTAATAAATTGCTCCTGCTGATAACAATAGCAGGAGTTGTTTTATAATGTTTAAATTTCCATATATTAGTAGTTTTAATACTTATTTTGACTTTTTATTTTTGAACTGCATATAATACAGTTTCATATTGTTTACCGCCGCCCCCACCATAATGTCTCAAATACATAGTATATTTTGGATTGATATTCTTAAGCCAATTGGTGATAATGATTACATCTTCCAGTTTATGATAAACACAAATTGCTAATTTGGGAGCATATTGTTTAATTAATTGTTCTCCACCTTTTAGCGCTTCTAATTCTGCTCCTTCAATATCCATTTTTATAAATGTAGGAATTTCACGGATATTCGTTTTATCGTGAATAAAATAATTATCTAAAGTATCAACATGAATTATAATATTTCCTTCCATATCAATTTTAGAACATTTCATTTCCGAAGTATTATTAAATCTAAGAGTTTCTTTTTTATCCCATAATCCTACGTCATAAATTTCATAATTATTAATAGAGGATATCTCCAAAACTTGTTTGGATAATCTAGCTAGTTCAGGATCAGCTTCAAATAAATATATCTGTTTATAAATTCGATTACATTTTTCAGCAAACTCAATGGAAGTGCCTCCGTTATATACACCTACATCCACAAAAACTTCATTTTTACTCAAAGAAATAATATCTGTGTCAAAATAATGTCCTTCAAATAATATTTTAAGAATATCAATTATATTAGTTGGATCTATACCGCTAGATAGTAAAAATCCAAATATTTCAGAAAAATAAGTGTGAGATGCAATTATAATAGGTGTATCAGAATAAGTTGACAATAATTCTGCTTTAGATATTACCTTTATTCCATCTTCTGTTTTTACATTGTCGATATCACTAGGATTACTTACGCAAAA
This sequence comes from Candidatus Epulonipiscium viviparus, assembly GCF_030708075.1. Classification (GTDB taxonomy): domain Bacteria; phylum Bacillota; class Clostridia; order Lachnospirales; family Cellulosilyticaceae; genus Epulonipiscioides; species Epulonipiscioides viviparus. Next base: position 2,848,386 of record NZ_CP117982.1, read on the forward strand.
TATAACCTTTTTAATATCTTTTATTGCTTCAAATATCGAGTGTCCTAATACACCTGCTCCATAAATTATAACTGTTGGATTGCTAAATTTTTCCACTTCTTTTCTTAGTGTTATTTTTTCTTCTGGATTTACAGCATCTGCTGCAGAACTCACATTTAATTTTCCTAATTCCTCAATACTTGCAGGTGTTTGTTTATATGCATACTGTATTCTTTTGTCAAAGATCTCACGTGACAAGTCATCCGCTAAGCTTTCATAAGCCGTTTTTATTTCAGTAAAAGTTATCTTAGTTGTTCCAGTTTCGTCTATCATAATATTTACTCCTTATTAATAATTTAAATAGTTTAATTTCCATATATTAGTAGTTTTAATACTTGTTTTGATTTTTTATTTTTGAATGGCATATAATACAGTTTCATATGCTGAGTTCGTACCACTACCATGATGTCTCAAATACATAGTATATTTTGGGTTGATATTCTTAAGCCAATTGGTGATAATGATCACATCTTCTAGTTTATGATAAACACAGATTGCTAATTTGGGAGCATATTGTTTAATTAATTGTTCTCCACCTTTTAGCGCTTCTAATTCTGCTCCTTCAATATCCATTTTTATGAATGTAGGAATTTCACGGATATTCGTTTTATCGTGAATAAAATAATTATCTAAAGTATCAACATGAATTATAATATTTCCTTCTGTAGTAATACAATTAGCACTACTTTGAGTATTTTCAAATTTAAGTGTATCTTTTTTATCCCATAATCCTACATCATAAATTTCATAATTACTAATAGAGGATATCTCCAAATTTTGTTTGGATAATTTAGCTAGTTTGGGATCAGCTTCAAATAAATATATTTTTTTATAATTTTGTTTATATTTTTCAGCAAATTCAATCGAAGTGCTTGCATTATATACACCAACATCAACAAAAACTTCATTTTCGTTGAAAGAAATTATACTTTTATCAAAATAATTATTTTCAAACATAAATTTTAAAATATTTATTATATGCTCTGGATGTATGCCAATAGATATTAAAGAATCTAATATTTCTGAAAAATAAGTGTGAGAGGCAATTATAATAGGTGTATCAGAATAAGTTGGCAATAATTCTTCTTTAGATATTACCTTTACCCCATCTTCTGTTTTTATATTGTCGATATCACTAGGATTACTGACGCAAAATATAACCTTTTTAATATCTTTTATTGCTTCAAATATCGAGTGTCCTAATATACCTGCTCCATAAATTATAACTGTTGGATTGCTAAATTTTTCCACTTCTTTTCTTAGTGTTATTTTTTCTTCTGGATTCACAATATCTACTGCAGGACTCACATTTAATTTTCCTAATTCCTCAATACTTGCAGGTGTTTGTTTATATGCATACTGTATTCTTTTGTCAAAGATCTCACGTGACAAGTCATCCGCTAAGCTTTCATAAGCCGTTTTTATTTCAGTAAAAGTTATCTTAGTTGTTCCAGTTTCGTCCATCATAATATTTACTCCTTATTAATAATTTAAATAGTTTAATATTTGATTTATAATTTCTTCCACACTGTTGTTTTGAGTGTCGGCAATAAAGTCGGGATTTGCTGGTACTTCATAAGGGCTAGATATTCCTGTAAATTTGCTAATTTCACCCTGTCTAGCTTTTTGATACAACCCTTTAGTATCTCGTTTTTCGCACTCTTCTAAAGAAGTATTAACGTAGATTTCAACAAAGTCTTTGCCTATAATGTTCTTAGCATTCTCTCGATCTTTTTCAAAAGGTGAAATTGCGGCAACTAATACAATGATACCTGCATCATTTAATAGCTTGCTCACTTCTGCAATTCGACGAATATTTTCTACTCTATCCTCCTCTGAAAATCCCAGGTTATTATTTAGACCGATTCTAATGTTATCGCCATCTAATAGCATGGTGTGTTTTCCTAAAATTGTTAACATTTTCTCCAAAGCATTTGCGAGAGTAGATTTACCTGATCCAGATAATCCGGTAAACCAAATTGTTTTAGGAATTTGATTTTTCAATAATGAACGGATTTCTTTTGTAACATAGAGGTTTTGCCATGTTAAATTATCAGAACGATATAATATGTGTTCAATGACTCCGCACGCTGCAGTCATGTTAGTAATTCTGTTGATTAAAATAAAACGTCCTAATTCAGGAGTCTGATTAAATTTATCTAATACCACTTTTTCGGATAATGAAACATCGCAATTTATTAAGTCATTCTTCTGTGCCTGTTCTTGTAAAATATGCTTTCCAGAATTCACATTAACGCAATAATGAATTTTTATTATAGTGGCTGGGATAACCTTGGTTCCCACTTTTAATAAATAATTTCTGCCTACAAGTAATTCTTCATCGTCCATCCATAGCAAATTTGCTCTAAATAAACGTCCTATAGTCTGTTTTTTATTTTTTGTGATTACGCATCCTCGAGAGCAATCGACTTCGCGATCCAATACCAAAGTTACAGCTTGTTGCGTATCAACTGCTACAACATCCTTATCCATTAATAAGATTTGCTTAATATCTGCTGTCTCTCCACTTGGAAATATATAAACCGCATCATTTAAAGCTAGTTTACCTTGCATAACCTGCCCTTGAAAACCTCTAAACGTATGATCAGGACGACTCACTCGTTGCACTGTCATCAAAAATGGTTTTTCTGTGGCAGTAACTGCAACATCCACTTCCTCTAAGTATTGCAATAACGGAATGCTTTCATACCAAAACATATTAATAGATAACCTTGTGATATTATCTCCTTTAGACGCAGCGATAGGAATGGTAAATAAGCTTTGATAATTAAATGATTCCATGAGCGTATATATATCATGTCTTATATTTTCGAATACAGATTTTTTATAATTGACTAGATCCATTTTATTAATTGCAAAGACAAAATTGCGTATACCCATTAGATTACAAATTCTAGTATGGCGTTTTGTCTGTCGCAAAATACCCTTTGTAGCATCAACTAATATAATTGCCAAATCACAAAATGATGCTCCCACTGCCATATTTCTAGTATACTCTTCATGTCCGGGAGTATCTGCAACAATAAAACTTCGTCTATCAGTGCTAAAATACCGATATGCTACATCGATCGTAATGCCTTGCTCTCTTTCCGCCGTAAGTCCATCTAATAGTAGGGCATAATCAATCTCATCACCCGCGCTACCCTGTTTACTGTCCTCTACTAATGCCGCTTCTTGCTCCTTAAATATCAGTTTAGCGTCGCAGAGCATTCGTCCAATTAGAGTTGATTTTCCGTCATCCACACTACCACAAGTAATAAATTTTAATAATGTATTCATTTAGAAATACCCCTCCTTTTTACGACGTTCCATGCTTCCACGAGCTTCATGATCAATAATTCGACTAACTCGTTCTGAAGATGTAGTATTTAACGTTTCGTTGATCACGCTGTCCAATGTATCGGCCGCGGATAAAGTAGCACCTGTTAGAGGGTAACATCCAAGGGTTCTAAATCGCACTGATTTTTGCTCTACTGTTTCTCCGGGTTTCAACTTCATTCTATCATCATCAATCATAATCAAATTGTTATCGCGTGCAACAACAGGACGTTCCTTTGCAAAATATAATGGAACGATTTCTATATTCTCTTGCTTAATATATTGCCACACATCTTTTTCAGTCCAATTAGATATCGGAAATACACGAATGCTTTCACCTTTATTTATTTGAGTATTATACAAATCCCATAGTTCGGGGCGTTGATTTTTGGGATCCCAGGTGTGTGTACTATTTCTAAACGAAAAGATGCGCTCTTTGGCACGAGAGGCTTCTTCATCACGCCTAGCTCCACCAAACGCTACATTAAAACCATATTTATCCAGAGCCTTTTTTAAAGCTTCGGTTTTCATAATATCCGTGTAAATGCTTCCATAATCAAAAGGATTAATATCTTTTTTAACCCCTTCTTCGTTTGTGTAAACAAGCATTTCTATTCCAGCTTGCTTGGCTATGCGATCTCTAAATTCTATCATTTCGCGAAATTTCCACGTTGTATCTATATGCAATAATGGAAATGGAAGTTTTTCGGGATAAAAAGCCTTTAATGCTAAATGCAATAAACACGAACTGTCTTTACCGATCGAATATAGCATAACGGGTTTTTCGCATTCAGCCACTACTTCTCGAAAAATATAAATTGCCTCTGCTTCTAATCTATCTAAGTGTGACATGTTCACTCACCTCTACCGTATATGACTTCTCCACCTATTTTTAAATTTTTCGATATCTGCATCAGAGTAAAAATGCTTAACATATGGTTCGTTAAAACACGCATCAAAATATTCTTGCGATATAACCAATTCTTTTTGAGCTTGCTTATATGAATCGGCTATCCATTTGTCTGCAGCCATATTACAATTCTCTAATTTATCAAAGGGTATTCCTACCCAAGATGATAATTCAGGAATAAGATTGTTGAGCTTTTCTAACTGATATACAAATACTTCAATATTTCCTTCTCTAATGATAGTATATCCTTTTTCCTTATCGAATGGGTATCTCATAATATCAATTACATTTTCGCAAAATTGAGAAATATTTTGTTGAATAAGATATGGATCCACGATATCAAGATCATTCTTTTTCATATCTGGATAGCTATATCGCATCAAGCAATTATCAAATATTTTTTGAACATCTATTTTTTCTGCCAAAGATACTTGGAATAGTCGAATAGATAAACCATTCACTCGTGAGTCGCCCATATGACTTATAAGGTGGTAAATTAACGATAAATTTTGTCCAATAGGTTCTCTTAGTCCAAAGGTTAATTTTAATTTATTATTTCTTTTTAAATTAACTTTTTTATTAAATATATATGAACTATGTGGAAACAAATAACAGTCAATATCATTTTTGTTAAAAGTATATTTTAAAGTAAAATCTCCGGTTTTAGGAGGCATACAAAGAATAATTGGTTCATTGTGGTCATATATGGATAAAAAATGATTTAAACTGAGAGTCAAAGAATCAAGATATAGAGTAATGTCATTAATAAACTTATCCATCCAATCTGTATCTTCTGGAAAAGTTGACTCCACTTTCAAGAAAACTAAAACATTTTCAGCTTCATCATATGAAACCCAATTCTTAATATTCAATTTTTTAATTAATTCAGCTGCTGCAGCATTATATGCATCTGGCAGAGCGATTTGAATCATGGTATTTTCTTCTGCTACAAGCGCTTCAAATTTAGCCTGATCGACTACCTTATCAGCATCTACCAATTTGCTCGCTTCTTGATTAGCATAATTGTAAAATGCGGTCACTTCGATGTTAAATGCTTTGAAAAGTTTTATTAGCTTGGCAGCTTCTTTGCCTACGCCGAGCATTACAATTTTATTTTCTCTATAGATCTGTAAATTGTTATCTGTTTTAAAAACGGGTATCACTCAATCATCTCCTGTCATATATTTTTTGTTAAAATATATTTTTATATTTCCACAAACAGCTATATTTTATACTTTAAACGCACATGCAAATATTATACATGTGCGTTGTATACTCTATTTAAAAAATTCTATTATGGTTTCTGCGACAGCTTTAGAGTAACTAGTTGTAAACTCACTTTGGCCCAACTTCTTAGCATCGTCGATGTTGGATAAAAAGCCTCCTTCTATTAATAATGATGGCATCTGGCTGGTTTTTAGCACTATCAATTTAGATGATGGTTTAGCACCTCGATTGAACATTCCAGTATATTCCACAATTTTCTCAATCATTGCTTCTGCCATAAGTTTGGATGTTGTATCATCTTCGCTCGGAAAATAGAATACTTCGCTGCCATTTGGGATGTCGCTGGTATGAGAATTATTATGCACACTCACAAATAAATGCGCACCTATTTCGTTTGCTAAATCAGTTCGATAAGTTAATGCTAATGTCTCATCTAATTCTCTAGTCATATAGATCTTAATATCTGAATTTGTTTCGATAAAATCCTTAATGGCAAATGCATGCTCAGTATTTAGCTCCTTTTCTATCAAGCCATTGCCTAAAGTTCCAGGATCATTTCCACCATGACCTATATCTAAAACTAGTATTTTAGCATATTTTTCTTCTGGGCGAACAATTTCTAAATTCAATCCACTTGCTGTTTCTGTTTGGTTGTATGCACATATCTGATTGCTTTTTATAATCAACTGAGTTGTTTTATCATTCAATATTTCTATCTCTCTAATATTATCGCTGTTTACTTGCAATTTTGTAGATGCATATGCAGCAGAATAGTCCGCTCCCAAATCTATAATAATCTCTCGTTCTTTATAGTTATCTATGATTTCTATAATGGATTTATTATACTGAGTTAATAGCAACATATTTGATTCTTTGTCAATAATCAGCGGTTTGGTAGATTTATTTATGCCTGCTTTTGAAATTAACTCTATATCTATTAAAGGTTTTTGTACAATCATTTTCTGAGATAATTCTATTTCTTCTGTTGTAATTGTATTATCGTCCTTCGTTGCATTATCATCGGTTGATGCATTATCAGTGGTTATCAGTGGTTATGCAGTGGTATCATGTTGTTATCAGCGGTGATGATGTGTTATCAGCGGTTGACGAATTATCAGCAGTTGATGTATTATCGCCAGCTATTGTATTCTCGTTCACCGTTGCATTTGGTGCTTCTACTGTTGGTGCTTCTAAAGGTATTTCTCCAAAAAATGCCTCTCCTATTTCTTCTTGAACTTTTTGGAACCTAATAAATAATGCTCCTTCAGTTTCTTCAAATTGATAATTAAAATTGGTCTTCTTCAAATCAACCTCTATTTCGAGTCCACCCATAGCATTATCTACCTTGATTGTATTTATATAATCTCCTTTAAAGTTTGCCCATCGTTGCTTTGTATCTAAATAATTATGCGGAACTTTGATCCTTAACTTTTCGGCTTCGTCATATATATTCAAATTTACTTCTGTACTTTTAATTCCATTTAATACCAAATAGTCTCCTGCTGAATCTGTGCCTGCAACAATTGCATCAATGGGTTTGCCATAAAATTGTACTATTATTTCATCTCGATTATCGCTTATAATTGTTTCTACATGCGCTTCTCTTTTTAGTGTAAATGCTATAGTTGTAACTCCATCATTATCGGAGCTTTCTATCAATTCTATCGTATCATTTTTAAATGGCATTATAGTTTGAGCTAGCAGTCTTGTGCTATTTTTAATTTCTAATATCAATCTATTATCTTCGCTGCGTGTTGTAACATCGCTAACTTCTCCGTCTATCAATACGCTTACCAAATCCCCGTTATTTTGTTCTAGCATTTCGATTGCTCTCACTATGGCTCTATCACTTTTATTAGGTTCTATATTATTCTTTATTGTTATATCAGATCCTATATAAAACTCTTTGGCTCCATGTAAATTTTGCAAAAACTCTCCTAATGTATTATAATTACCCGAATCATTATATGTAATATTCATACCATTAGTTGTGATAGGCAATAAACTAAATATAGCTAACACCAAATATTTTTTCAAAAGTATCTCCTCCTTGTAGTTCTTTATCTAATTGTATATGGCTATTATGATCCTTTCTGTGAATTTTATAACACTAAAAAATAGAAATAGCATAATTGTGATTTATTGGAAATTTACCAACAAAAAAACTGCCCATCAAGTGAGCAGTCTCTTCTTAAATAGTTGCGACCCTTACTATATTAATAATATTAAGGCAGATGACAACTATCATTATTAAACTAAATAGCTTTTCTACTTGCTTACTTGTAAGTTTTTTGCTAAATTTATCTCCTAGAAAACCTCCTGCAATACCACCAAATATCATATACGGGGCAGTACTTAAATCATATGCTCCAAACCCTACTGTAAATAAAGTAGTTCCTAAAGTTGATATTTGTGAAAAGAATATGGTAAATATGGAATATATTGCTGCATCTTTGGCATTGCAAGAAAATAGAATTATTATTAATGCTACATTTACAGGTCCTCCACCTATACCCAAAAAAGCTGATATAGTACCCATAACTATTCCTGCTGTTAAACATATAAATATATTCGAAGTATTAAAAGTTTTGATTTTTTTCTTAAATATATTAAATAGTAAAATGCTAAACATCAATAATGCTAAAAGTACAGACTGAATAATCTTAGCATTTGTTTCGGGAATTAAATTATCAAATATATCAAATATGTATTTCCCAATAAACCCTCCGGCAATAGCACCAAATGAAAGGGATAATAATTTTTTGTATTCAAAAGTTGCTTTTGACATGAATTTTTTGGCTAGCGAAACAATTGCCATCGAAAATACTGTACACGATGAAAGTATCCCTATAGTTGCCATATCGTAATGACCAAAAAAATCAAGAACTGGCTTAATGATTACTCCGCCACCAAGCCCGGATATAGCACCTACTGTCGAAGCTGATAAACCAATAAGCAAATATAAAATTCCTATTTCCATGTATCTCTCTCCTTTTTTATTTCTAATTATAACAAATTGCCCCATGATTGTAAAGCTTATATATTGACATAGAGTATTTTTGTGTTTGATTTTTAATAATTTTGATATAAAAAAAAGCACTAGTTATTCTAGTGCCTTTTAACGCTTATGCTTTTTAATTAAAAATTCTACTGTAGGTTGAGGTACCAACTTTTCTAATAATTCATAAGCTTCCTCAAGAACGCATCTTCTAACTTTTGAGGCGCTAATCACTTCATCGTCTATTTCTTTTCTAGGAATCTCAATTACTTCGATATTATACTTAGGCAACATTTTTTTCATTTCTGCATTATAGTTGCTGGTCACGGCACAATAGGGTTCCTCGCCCACAAATCTTTTGGTGATATTCAATTCGGGTGCAATCTTGAGGCAAAAAATTCCGAGATCGACATCTGGACCAGAAATAACGTCACCTTTTATAATCGTCTCTTTGGAAAAATATGAAGGGAAAGTCCTTTGAGAAATAATAAAGTTTCCACTTGGTATAATAATGACATTGTTTAAGTCCTTGCAATTTTCTTGAACTAAGGCAAAACGTTCTTCAAACGTATAAACCGACTTATTCTCTTCCACAACAAATATATATAATAAGTCCACTTGGCTAGCGGCATACTCTATGACATACCTATGCCCGAATGTGAATGGATTGCAATTTACCACTATGCTACCTATATTTGCAAGGTCGTTGTATATGGCATTACTGGATTTGAGTATTCCTTTAACATATTGATCTAATTGAGCGTATACTTCATTTGTTAGCATAATTTTTAATTCATCGTCTATATGAGCTTGTTGCCATTGTTTAGTCGATTGATCAAATTTCTTTTTACTGTCGTTAACAAATATTTCATCAAACATAAGTTGTGCAATTCGGGTATGAGCTTTTGGGGTATAATGTGCACTATCTATAAAAATTTTATTATTCATTTCTATATCAGAAAACATAGAGCTTAAGTCAATATAATGAATTTCATGGATCAAGCATATAGATTTAACAATATTAGCTGCTTGACGAGTTAATTGATGAAAATATTGTATAGTTTCAGAAGTTATCAACTGTTCTTTATTACTGACTTTAAAATATCTATACAAATCGAATTCGTTTTGAGTTAAATTTGGTTTATCAAATATTGTTTGCCAATATAAAAAATATAACTCAGCTCCATATTGATTACAATACAATTTTATTTCTTTCACAAGGTTCATTGAATGTAATAGATATTCATAGTCATATATAGATTGAAACTTATTTGTTCCGGGTAATATAACTATATCGCCCTTAATTAATTTTATATTTTTTAATGCAACAAATAGAGTCATTATATTAGTCCTAAAACTGTTGTGATTAGGCTGCGAATAATTATGGACTTTATAATCATAATCATGTGCATCTACTAATAATTGTAGTTGACTAGGTATAGTATATCTATCTTCAACGCCTACTCCTCTAATGCGAGAATATCCCAATACATATATATTATTAGTATACTTCCTTTTACTACAAATTGTTTTTCTCAATCCATTCTCGCTATTCCAATACTTTGTTTTAATCTCAGGGTACGTATATATTCCAAAAGTATTCATAGTATATTCTGGCTCAATATTTATTTCGCTTAAATATGCATATGGATTTTTGTTGAAGTCTTCTATATGGTTATATCCTTCGAAAATAAACGGATTAATGAGTACTCTTTTTGCTCTTCTAAATCCATATTTATCTATATTTAAATCATAATGTATCATAGAAAAAAGATTAAATACAATATTTTCATTATCAGCTAATTGTCGTATTAATTTATTTTCTATTTTAACCGATTCTTCTACATCTAAAGTCGCTATTAAAATATTAAATGTTGCATCATTAAATTTCAAAAGCATTTTCTTGAAACTGGCTAGTGTAATAACAGTTATATTATCTATTTTGTCAATTGAACTAGCTTTTTTATCTATAAAAAAATTTACCTTAGGTACAACTCCACATCGTTTTTGATCAAAACCCTTATATACTTGCTGCCCTACTTCACCTGCACCATAAATTACCACGATACTTTCTTTAAGGTATAATGGTAGCAAAAAATCATCTTCGCTAGTTAATATATTTATCATGGTTATACCTCCGTCTTAATTTTAGTTTTAGTGTTTCCTAAATTATATTCAAATATGTACTTTCTCTCAAATAGGAACCATCACACTGACACCATATCAGCATAATGGCTCCAATTTGACTTGAGCCATTATGAAACTTGCATTTGAAGTCTAAGCTTATCGGCAATAAGAGCAACAAATTCGGAATTGGTAGGTTTTCCCTTGCCATTATTTACAGTATATCCAAATAATTTTTCAAGTGTTTCCATCTTTCCTCTGCTCCACGCAACTTCTATGGCATGTCTGATTGCTCTTTCTACTCTACTAGGTGTTGTATTATACCTCTTAGCAATGGACGGATATAACTGCTTAGTAATTGAATTTAGAATATCCATATCATTTATGGCCATAATGATGGCATCTCGCAAGTATTGGTATCCCTTAATATGTGCCGGAATGCCTATCTCATGAATAATACTAGTTACTTCTGTTTCTAACGTAAATTTTGATATGCGTTCTTTTTCTTCTTTATTGTCTTCTTTAATAAGATTTTGATTTTGCGGCATATTATACATGTCTTGCATATTCATAAGTTGTTTTATTCGCAACACTAACGCATCTAAATCAAATGGCTTCACAATATAATATTCAGCCCCCAAAGCAAGTGCACGACCTGTGATCTTGTCCTGGCCAACGGCAGATAACATAATCACAATTGGTTTTTTAGATAATTTAGTTGCTTTCAATTTTTCTAAAACACTAATCCCATCTAGGTTTGGCATTATAACATCTAATATTAAAATGTCTGGAGCAAGCTTAATTACTGCGTCATAAGCCTCGTTTCCATCATATGCCACTCCTACAATTTCAAGACCAGCTTGCTTGTTAATAAATTCTCGTAAAATGTCAATCATATCTTTGCTATCATCTGCTATTACAATTTGAATATTCTTATTTGTTTCCATTTTTAAAGTCCCCCTAAAAAATCATCTTATTTTTTACCTTATTATACTTTAAATTATTAAACTATGCAACTTATTTTTACATATTTTTTCGTAATTTGGGATTTTTTTCTACATCGACTCAAATTATTATGAAATTGTCCAAATTAATATTGAGGATTAATAAAATATCCCGCTTCCTCAAATGCCTCTTTAATCCTTTGGATATGGGCAAATCCGTTTGTTTCAACTGTAATTTCTAGCTGTACATTTTGATATTTATTTCTAGCCTTGGCTTGGTTATGTTCTAATCTAATTACATTAGCGCCAAGTTTTGTTAATAAAGTTGATACATTTAATAGTTGCCCAGGGATATTAGCAAGCTCGACCCCAAAGCAGAATATACGTCCTCTAGATACAAATCCACTATTAATTAATGCTGATAAATTAAGCATATCAATATTTCCGCCACTAATCAAACACACTATCTTTTTATCTTGAATATTTTTAATATCTTTTAACGCGGCTAAAGATGCGACACCAGATGTTTCTGCCACTAATTTATGTTTCTCTAATAATACTAAAAGTTTATCGACTATTACGTTGTCTTTAACTCTAACCATCTCATCCACATAATTTGAAATTACTTCGAAAGTTAACTTGCCAGGGCTCTTTACCGCAATGCCCTCCGCGATAGTTGCAATAGAATCTAAAGCAATCAATCTGTGTTCTTGAAAACTTTTCACCATGGCAGATGCGCCATAAGCTTGTACACCTACTATTTTTATATTAGGATTTATGGCTTTAGCATAAACGCTTATGCCACTGATCAATCCTCCGCCACCAATTGGTACAACAATTATATCGCAATCTGGCAATTGATCCAATATTTCCAACCCAACAGTGCCTTGTCCTGCCATAATCTCTTCATCATCAAACGGGTGAATAAACGTGGCGCCCTCTTGCTGCGATAACTCACACGCTTTCTTATAAGCATCATCAAAAAATTTGCCATGCAATATAACCTTGCCTCCAAAATCCATCGTTGCCTGAACTTTCAGATATGGAGTTGTTTCGGGCATCACAATTGTCGCATTAATTTTTTCGAGAGTAGCTGCATATGCCACGCCTTGAGCATGGTTTCCAGCAGAAGCGCATACTACTCCTCGACCCTTTTGCTCTGCGGTCAACTTGCGAATTTTGTTTAGCGCACCTCGTAATTTATATGCGCCTGTAGTTTGCAAGTTTTCGCATTTGAGATATACTTTGTTGCCGTTTCCACACATTTCTGAAAAAACTGGACTATACAATATAGGAGTTTTGACCACTACATCCTTAATGGTTTCGTATGCGTCTTGTATTTGTTCTATATTCATTTTTTCACCTTCGCTATATAAAACGCCCAACCAGACTTGCTGATCAGGCGCTAGTATTTTAATAATTATATGCCTTAATTTCAAAAAACGCTTGTGGATGCGAACAGACTGGGCAAACTTTTGGTGCGCTAAGCCCCTCTAGAGTATGCCCACACACTGTACATATCCACTCAACTTTTTCGTTTTTCTTAAATACACTTTTGTTTTCTAAGTTTTCTAATAATTTTGCGTATCGTGTTTCGTGTTCTTTTTCTATTGCGCCAACAGACTGAAATAATTTTGCGATATCATTGAACCCTTCTTCTTTGGCAACTTCGGCAAAGCCCAAATACATGTCAGACCATTCAAATTTTTCGCCCTTTATAGCGTCTTTAAGATTGGATTCTGTATCAGGCATGGCACCATCGTGTAGCAGTTTAAACCAAATTTTGGCATGTGCCTCTTCGTTATTAGCGGTTTCGGTAAATAGATCCGAAATCTGTTTATAACCATCTTTAGCGGCTTGCGATGCATAATAATGGTACTTACTTCTAGCTTGAGCTTCTCCTGCAAATGCTGTTTTGAGGTTTTCTTCTGTTTTACTTCCTTTTAGATTCATAGAATGCTCCTTTGACAAATAGTATTTAATATTAGTCTGTCCCTATTATACCAATTTATTCAAAAGAAATGATAATTTCTATCTATTAGAATCAATCATAAATATCGAAAGCTCATCGCTATAAATTACAATCTTTTCGCTAGAAGAATAATAAACAGATTTTACTTCGTCTAAATTTCCGTATTTATCTACCGCGTATGCAGTAACAGACAGTCTATCATGACCATACGGTAAAGAATAATCCAGGGTAATAGCAATTTCGCTATCAAACTCTGTAATCTCTTTACTATTGGTTTCTATAATAATTTCATAAGCTGTATTGCCTTTCAATGTATCTGCTTGTCTGCTATTTGCTTTTATAGCGTCTTCGTTTGCTATAGTTAAAACCACGTCTTTGTCGTCTGCGTCATGAATCAATCCATCGATCGCATCAAAATCTAAGTTAAATGTACCTAAATTTGTCTCCATTTCAAATACTGAATCTATATCGCTTAACAAACTCACTAGTGCGTTTGAATTAAACTTAACGCTAACTTTATCAGAATTTTTATGGCTGTCTACATCTATAGATAGCTTGGGTATTGTGCCGCGTACATTGGATTCTTTCATGACATCTGCTGTTGCTGCGTTAATTACATTGTTTGGAATATGAGTAATAGCATAATCCTTATATACATTTTCGTTTTCGATGTCTATCGAAACAGTGGTAATGCGTCCCGATGTAGAAGGTCTTTGAATATCAAAATCATCTAAATGTGGATCATACGTCACTTCTGGAGTTGGAAATTCGCCCGGAAAATAGACCGGTCCCAGCCCTGGAGATAATGAAGGATTAGAAATATTCGGCCCTATATAACCTGGTGGAAGCTCTGGTGTCGGAAAAAATCCATCTGTTGTTACATTTTCGTGAGGTATCGGATAGTTGGGATTGGGTCCTATGTAGCCTGGTGGTGTATCTGGAGTTACTTCTGGCGTTGGGAATAACACAACTCCGGGTGCTACATTTTCGTGAGGTATCGGATAGTTGGGGTTTGGTCCTATATAGCCTGGCGCTACTTCTGGTGTTGGGAATAACACAACTCCGGGTGCTACATTTTCGTGAGGTATCGGATAGTTGGGATTGGGTCCTATGTAGCCTGGTGGTGTATCTGGAGTTACTTCTGGTGTTGGGAATAACACAACTCCGGGTGCTACATTTTCGTGAGGTATCGGATAGTTGGGGTTTGGCCCTATGTAGCCTGGTGCTACTTCTGGAGATACTTCTGGTGTTGGAAATCTACCTCCCGACACTTCGGAAGATCCTGGCAAAACTACAGTACTTGCATAGAAACTTGAAGTTGGTGGTGCATAATACGTTTCGTTCGTAAATAGCGTCGAAGATACCGAAAATTTTTCTGTACGATTCGCATAAATCATTTTTACATACACTGATTCCACAATAGTATCAGTTGGGTATTGTATAAACGCAACATCCAGTTCATCATCATAAGTTATTGGTCGGCTATCCTCGATTAAAATTTTCATTTCGTTGCCACTGACATTTGCAAATTTGAGTGTTGTAGATGGCAAAGATTGAAACTGCGTCTTTGCATCGTCCAAATCATCGGCAAATGTAATCGTAATTTCGGCACCATACAATTTTTCGGTATCCAACAATCGAATAAATAAACCATCATTATACGTATATATCTTTGCATTAGATTGCTCTATTCCGCTATACACAAGTGCTGCATATGCTGTTGTAGCAGGCGTTGTTGCCATGGTGATACTTGCTAATAATAGTGCTGCTGCCGTTTTTAATTTCATAGAAACTACCTCCTTGAAAGTTGAGTGCAGAAAATTTCGATTATTAATACGAAAAAATTTCTGGCATTGTATTGTTAGCATCTGGTTCTACATACACTGATGGTACATTCGGTCCTACTTCTGGTGTTGGGAGTAATATTGGTTCGGACCTACTGTTGGTATAGTGTAATTTGGGTTTGGTCCACTTCTGGTGTTGGGAGTAATATTGGTTCGGACCTCTGTTGGTATAGTGTAATTTGGGTTTGGTCCACTTCTGGTGTTGGGAGTAATATTGGTTCGGACCTACTGTTGGTATAGTGTAATTTGGGTTTGGTCCACTTCTGGTGTTGGGTAGTAATATTGGTTCGGACCTACTGTTGGTATAGTGTAATTTGGGTTTGGCCCCACTTCTGGCGTTGGGTAGTAATATTGGTTCGGACCTACTGTTGGTATAGTATAATTTGGGTTTGGTCCTACTTCTGGCGTTGGGTAGTAATATTGGTTCGGACCCACTGTTGGTATAGTATAATTTGGGTTTGGTCCCACATATCCCACCTCGGCCCCACTTCTGGCGTTGGGTAGTAATATTGGTTCGGACCCACTGTTGGTATAGTATAATTTGGGTTTGGGCTCGGGCCTACTTCTGGTGTTGGATAATAATATTGATTCGGCCCTACATATGACACATTCGGCGCTACCTCTGGTGTAGGTAATACTGATCGTTCTGGAGCAGGTGGCATATGATAGATTTCATTTGTAAATACCGTAGAATATACCCAGAAGTTTTTTGTCTCGTTTGGATAAATCATTTTGACATGAATTGATTCTATAATAGTGTCTGTTGGGTATCTCACAAAAGCGACATCCAGTTCATCGGCATAAGTGATGGGATTACTATCCTCAATCAAAATTTTCATTTCATTGCCACTGACATTTGCAAAATTTAGTGTTGTTGATGGCAAATACTGGAACTGCGTCGTCGCATCGTCCAAATCATCTGCAAATGTAATCGTAATTTCAGCGCCATACAATCTGTCAGTATCCAGCAATCTCAAAAATAAGCCGTCATTATACATATATACTTTAGCGTGCGCTATTTCGTTTTTCACACTGATCGTCTGTATTTCTGAAGCTGATGTTGGGACCATCATAATACCAGCTAATAATAATGTTGTAACTAATGTTAATTTCATCTTTTTATACCTCCATAATAGTTGATTATTTATATAATTTCATATAATTCTTAATGTAGATTACGCTGCATCAGCCACAGCAGTTTCCGATGTGCTAGTCGCAGATTTTATTGATATGGTATATATCCTGGCGTGATCTCTGGTGTTGGCAACATTCCCCCAGGTCCTACATTCGGGTTTGGTCCAATATATCCTGGTCCTACTTCTGGTGTTGGCAACATGCCTCCAGGTCCTACGTTTGGATTTGGTCCGATATACCCAGTATTTGGCCCGAGTTCTGGCGTCGGAAAACTTGGATTTGGTAAGACTCCTCCCAATTCTGGTTTGAGTGTTGGTGTCGGAAAGCCTAGGTTTGGCGTCATTGTTCCGTATTCTGGTTTTACTGTTGGCATTGGGCCGTTTGGATCTACGATTACGTTTCCAAGTCCATAGTCTGGTGTTAGTGATGGCATTGGACCGTTTGGATCTACGATCACGTTTCCAAGTCCATAGTCTGGTGTTAGTGATGGCATTGGGCCGTTTGGATCTACGATCACGTTTCCGAGTCCATTGTCTGGTGTTAGCGTTGGTGTTGGAAAACCGGCAATGGCCTGAGCTCCTCCAGCTCGTGCTGCCGACGGTGTGGCATCGAGTAGATAGTCGACTCCTGTGCTTGTTGCTGTATAATTGCTATACGTTTTTGCATAACCCGACTGAGTAGCTTCTACTTTGACAGATTGCACTGGATTCTGAGCATCAAACTCGATAAATGCAACATCGAGATAGTGGTTGAATGTAATAGCATTGCCATCGCTTATATTAATAGTTGCAGTTTTGCCGTTGATCGTCGCAGATGTATTTGTAGTTGCAGGCAACGCGAAAAATATTGTGTTGGCGTTTTGAATGTTGTTTGCAAAAGTTACGGTGACTTTTGCCGCGCTAAGTCCTCCGGTATTCAATAGTCTTATGTAGAGACCATCATTATAGTTGTATAGCTGAGTTTTTGTTTCTGTAGCTTGCGATTGCGTTGCGTAAGTTTCAACTGCAGATCCAAGGGCCACCACACTAGTCATCATACTTGCTACCAATAAAGTTACTGCTAATTTTAATTTCATAATTATATCCTCCTAATTGTTTCTAATATTATCTTATGTACATATGACGCATTTCATATTCTAAATGTTGCGTTTGTAAAAAAAATGTAAAGATTGCTTCCAATAAGATCCTAATGCAAAGGCGGTATACCTATGCTATAATATGCGTCGTTACAAAAAAATATAAAATATATTACACGAAATATTTTTTTATTACAATATACTGCTTGATAAACTAAAGGAGGGAAATATGTCTAGAATGAAGAAAAATCACAAAAAGGCTCTCTGCTTCGGTTTTATTATAATTTTAACGATAGCCACTATTGTTGCATTGAGCCAAACCCAAGTCGATAATTTAGTTTCATATCAAACTTTTATCAATGCAATCGAAAATGAAAACGTTACTGATGTTCAATTAAGCGACAGTGAGTATATAAAATTTAATATAAAAACTGAGGATCTAACATACAAAACTGAAAACCCTCGAACAACAGACTTTAAAGAAATGCTTCTATTAAATGGAATATCAGTCAAAGAATCAGCCCCGGCGACAATCGTTCAATATTTATTTAGTTCTGCCATTATATTAGGCGCGTCTATCACAATATTTCGTCATGCAAAAGCCGGTGGCGGAAAACAATCTGGATTTCGTACCACAAAAGTCGAGACTGCCAATCTCAAAATGGACTTTTCTAATATCGCAGGCAACGTTGAAGCAAAAGAACAGGTTCAAGATATCGTTGACTTTATCAAAGCTCCCCACAAATATGCAGATATGGGCGCAACGATGCCTAAAGGACTCATTTTCTATGGCCCCCCAGGAACTGGAAAAACAATGATGGCAAAGGCACTCGCAAAAGAAGCTAATGTACCCTTTTTTTCTGTGAGCGGATCTGATTTTATGCAAATGTATGTAGGCGTTGGTGCAAGTCGTATTAGAGAATTGTTTAGAGAAGCGAAGAAGAGCGAAAAGGCTGTTATCTTTATCGACGAAATAGACGCAATAGGGAAAACGCGATCCAACACTCCGGGTGGCAGTGGCTCTGACGAAAAGGATCAAACTCTCAATGCACTGCTTACAGAAATGTCAGGATTTAATTCTGCGTCAGGAATCGTGGTCATTGCCGCGACAAATAGATTAGACATTTTGGATGAAGCGCTCCTAAGGCCAGGTCGTTTTGATAGACATATCCAAATAGGTTATCCAGATCAAGAGGCGCGAAAGCATATTTTATCGCTATACCTACAAAACAAGCCAATAGATGCGAGTGTAAACGTCGAAAAAATTAGTGAAGAAACTCTCTATTTCACAGGCGCTATGCTAGAGAATTTTGTAAACGAGGCAGCCATAATGGCGGTCAAAGAAAACGTAGCGGCCATCACGGCAACACACTTCGATAAAGCATTTTACACCGTCATTGCAGGTAGCGAAAAGAAAGATCGAAGTATGATCTCGTTCAAAGATAAGCAAATTACGGCATATCACGAGGCAGGACATGCCCTGGTCACCAAAATCGTGGCACCAGAGAATAAAGTAAGCCGCGTAACCATAATTCCTAGTACAAAAGGAGCGGGTGGTTTTAGCATGAACATTGCAAAAGAAAAAATGTACCAAACTAAGCAAGAGATCATTGCAAATATAAAAATTGCACTAGCCGGTCGTGTTGCAGAAGAAATTATCTTTGGGAGAGATTTTGTAACCACTGGGGCATCAAACGATATAGAAAAGGCTACCAAATATATAAAGGATTATATTACCAAATATGGAATGGACGAGACGTTTGGAATGGTCAATACGGATCTTTTCGGAGACAGTGTAAAAGACGAGGTATTGTTATTAACCAAAAATCTTATGAAAGAAATCTATAGCGAAACAGTTGCATTAATGATAGATAATCGTGGCGATCTCGAAAAACTGGCCAATGCGCTTATCAAAAAAGAGACCCTAAACCACGATGATATAGAGGCGCTTCTCGCCAGCTAAAAAAAGGCAAGCCGCCGTTTTAATTAGCAACCTTGCCTTTGTAGTCTACTATTTACATTCATTAAAATGAAGTTTATTTGTTATTTCATACGCTACTCTTGCGCTTTCTTCCAATTCTTCTAAAGCAAAAAAGGCATCCATCAAACTTTTCGCTCCCACAAGTGGGCCATGATTCGCCAATAAAAATCCGTCGCTTTTATCAATAGCAGATTTAAAATGTTCAAAGAGTTCTGCAGATCCCGGCGATGCATAAGGTATTAATCCGATTGTGCCCAATTTCATTTTTAAATACGGGGTATATTTTGGCATACAATCTACCGTGTTTTGATGCGATGCGCAAGACCATAAAGTACTATAAATACTATGAGTGTGAATCACTGCCTGAATTTTTTCTGACTTATTATAGTAGATTAGATGTAAAGGCAGTTCCTTGCTTGCGGCAATGCCGTCAAGGTGCGTACCGTTCAAATCGACTATCGCAAACTGAGATTGATCTAACGTACCAAACGATGTTCCGCTCCCTGTTATATATATCTTGTCTCCGTCTTTAAAGCTTAAGTTAGCAGAAGACCCCGTCGCTTTCCCTCTATTAAATAAACTCTGGGCTATCCAAACTGCTTGCTCCAATTTATTCATAGCAACTCCCTCTTATCCTCTTGTCATATTCAATGCTCTGGTGAAAAAATCTACTTGGCCAAAATTACCCGATTTTAATACAATTTTTAAATCTGTATTTTGCGTAGGAGACATAATAGGCACTCCGGGAGCAATGCTCTCGCCAATTACAAAACTTTGATATGCTAAGGCTTTTGTAACCGCACTAGAGGTTTCGCCGCCTGCAATAATGATGCGCTTATACCTGTCTTCAACTGCTTTGACTGCAATCTCTGCGGTTAATTTTTCCAATTTTTCGGATATTGCGTCTCTACCTAATTTTTGAGCGTTTAACACATTTTCTGTATTGTCAGAGCTATAAATTAAAACTTCTTTGTCACCGTTATCTGATACAAATTTCCACACATCATCTACAGTAATTTCATTATTGAACACCTTTACAGGATCCACTTTATAGCTAACGGCACCCTTTTTCTTATAATCTTCAATTTGTTCTAGAGTAGCTTGCGAACAGCTTCCTGCTAATACAATTCCTTTGCCGGCGGTTTTCGAATTGATCATCGTTGCCGTACTATTTTGGATATATTTTCGTGATAAAGCGGCCAAAATTCCAGACCCTCCCGAAAGGACAAAGTCATCGCCAAATACTTCTGCTACCTTCGTGGCGTTATCTTCATTAACATAATCTGGCACCACATAAAAGTGCTCTTTATCCGCTCCGAATGCTTCTACCATAGCCTTAATTTCTGCAGCTGGTTTTTGCAATGTAGCATAATTTAAATTGAGAGTTTGGTACTTGCCTTGTGGAGAAATGAGGTCTTCGATTTTTGATGCCCACATTGGCGTTAACGGGTGATGCTTCATATGAGTCTGAGCCAAAGGTATATCGTCAATATATAAAACGCCATCTTTTACAGTGCGTTTATTTACTGGAAGCGCTGGCGAGATTATCGAATGCTTCGCATTAAATTCTTCTAGTACACTGTCTAATACGGGACCTATGTTTCCGGTTTTGGTGGAATCAAAAGTTGAGCAATACTTAAAATATAGATGCGCTGCCCCCTGTTCCTTTAGCCATCTAAAAGCTGCCAAACTGTCTGATACCGCATCGGATGTCTTTTGAGTGCGACTCTTTAACGCAACAACGATCGCATCGCAATCTGTTTCAAAATCTCCAGCTGGTATTCCATCTATCAAAATAGTTTTTAATCCACCTGCCATCAAAAATGAAGCCGCATCGCTTGCGCCGGTAAAGTCATCTGCGACACAACCAATTTTAATTGTCCTCCCATTTTCTAATTTGTTGATCAAAGCCTTTGTACGCTCAAGTCCTTGTGCGATATCGCCATCAAATGCTTCGGTTGATACGACGCCAGTATATCCATAATTTTTTAATACCGAGAAAACTTCTGCATAAAAATCGTATAATGCTTCTGAAGGATATCGTCTTTGAGTGCCCACTCGCTCTGCTATATGCACATGAACCACCTCATCTAGCACATTTTGCAGTTCGGCGATGGATTCTTGTTCCATGTGCATGTGATAAATGTCGTAGACTATTTTGACATTGTCCATCCCGATATCCTTAACTAAGGCGAGCGCTTCTGATAGCTTTAGGCCAAACAAGCTTTCGGTCTTGTTCAGAGACTCCCACATAACATTAATATTATAGGGTTTAGCCTCTTCTGCAAATATCTTTACAAACCGCTTGGCGTTATCCCATTCGTTATCCAAATCATAATCGTCAGACCAAACGCGAGATTTTGGCGAACCAATTCCAATTGCCTTAATGTTTAATTTGGCTCCCCTTGCGCATAACAGCCGTGCGTAATCGCGAGTTTTTTTGTCGTCAACATCTGGACCAATAATAGCAATTGTTGGCGGAAGCGCAGCATTAAATCCGATGCACTTAATGGCACCATTTTCTATAGTCGTGCAAACCGTCGCAAAATCTTCGTCCGACATGGCGGCGATCTGATTTCCTGCAAGCTCTATATAGTCAAACCCCTTCTCAACAACCAGCTGATAATTATCTATTGAAGTGCAACATCCCAATTTCATATCCATTCCTCCAAATTTAGTTTACTTTTTTTACTTCTACTTGTGCTAGCTTTTCAAAATATTGAACAATGCCACCGTGGTCATCGCCCATATGGCCGTCAACTTTTAATGCTTGTAATATTTCGAATAGTTGCGCTGTGTATGGAACAGGTACATCGATTTGATGAGCTGTGTCTAATACATTTTTGATATCCTTGTGATTAATAGAAATTTTTCCGCCTGGTTTAAAATTGCGTTCAACTATCATCGGAATTTTAGCATCTAATACTACGCTGCCTGCCAAGCCGCCCCTTATCGCTTCATACACTTTTAGCGGATCTGCACCAGCTTTGGTAGCCAGAACAAAGGCTTCCGATACTATAGCGATGGTGTTGTTTACGATAATTTGATTCGCAAGCTTGGTAACATTTCCACTTCCGCTTGCTCCCACCAGTAATGCGGACTTGCCCATAATATTATAGTATGGCATCAGCTCGTTAAAATCGTGTACATCACCGCCAGCCATAAACGCTAATGTTGCGCCAATGGCCCCTGGTTCTCCTCCGCTAACAGGTGCATCGACAAATCCCACACCGATTTCTTTTAGTTTGGCATATATTTCTTTCGATTCAGTTGGAGTAATAGAACTTAGATCGCAAACAATGGTTCCAGTTTTTAGATTATCAAACAAGCCCTCAAATATTACTTGCTTTACTATAGCACCATTTGGTAAAATCAAGAAAATTCTCTCGCATTCAACTGCAATTTGTTTTAATGTAGCACCAATTCCACCTGCTGCAACTACCTCATTTACAGCAGCCTGATTAATGTCATATACATACGTTTCGCAATTGCCTTTAATAAGGTTTAGAGCCATAGGTTTGCCCATAATTCCTAATCCAATAAATCCAACTTTATTCATAACAAATCTCTCCTTTTTTAGATACTATAGAATAATGCCATATAAAATTGTGGCCGCGACAGTGATCCCAGCTCCGATCACAAAATCATACGGTAAAAGTTTTAGCCTGTCAGCAACAGACATATTCACTGCTCCGGCTGAAGCATGGAAAAACGAACCTTGAGGTAATGTGTCTAATACGATTGTTCCAGCATGTAGCATTACCGCACCATATAGAGGCGCAATAACCGTTGAAATAGTGGCACCAAATGTCGACGATGCAATTGCCGCGCCTGCAGACGAAGATGCCGTCACTGCGCCCATCAATGTACCAGATATCGGAGCTAATAAAAATTCAGGCAGGTTCATCAAGTCTAGTAAATATACCAAATCATATTGTAACGCAGAGTGTTTAATAATTCCCGCTATAGTTCCGGTTCCAATTAACAATATAGCCACGGGCATCATTTTTTGAAGACCAAACGACATATATTCTCGAGCCTGTTTGGATCGCCTCATACAAACCATTCCGACTAACCCGCCAATTGGTAACGCAACAAGTGGATCCACAGTAATGCCAAAAACGGGGCGTAACACTAGCAAAGCTATAACTACTATCGGACCTGAAATCGAGGCCAAAATAGACGGAAGCTCCAGTATTACTTCATCATTTTCTTGCTGATTGCCTATAATTGGAAATTTTTTATGTAGAAATTTGCACACGAGTATAGTAAATAGTATCCCAAATATAGCAGGTATAAACCCAGCCATCATCAACGAAAATAATTCCACTCCAAAATTCTCTGCAGTGGCGATAGTATTTGGATTTGGTGAAATAACCATCCCGGCTTTCTCGCCTCCGACCATCGCAGCCAACAAAGTGATTTTAGAATAATTGAGTTTGTTACCTAACGCAATTGCAATGGGAGCCACAGTAATAACGGCAACATCACCAAAAACTCCAATGCCTGTTAAAATCATTGTTGAAAGCATAATTCCCAATAGCGCGCGTTTTTCTCCCATCAAGTCAATTATTTTTTCGGCAATTTTTATGGCTGCCCCCGATTTAATTAATGTTCCGGCCAACACTCCCGAAGCTATAATGCGTACTACAGCAGACATAATATCTTGCGCACCGCCAATCATAACATTTACTGTTTCGATAAGAGATGCCCCACCAACCAAACCGCCGATTAATGCTCCGACCATCATGCCATATGCAGGTTCATATCTTCGAACAATAAGAACGATGGCTATGATCAGCCCGATTAATGCACCTGCTGTTGTAATCTGTAAGTCCATAAACACACTCCTTTCTGGTGGTATAATTCATTGTTTCCTATTTTTACCATGTCATTGTACCCCCCCCCCGGTTGTCAAGTATTTTGCGAATAATTTTTTAATTTTATTTTTGAGGCACCATTTTGTATAAAAAGACAACAAAAAAGCAGCTGCCTTTCGACAACCGCTTCAAATAACAAAATTAATTACATATATTGAGCCACCATGCTGCGTAACTCCTCGCGTGCTATCAACCGCACATTGCACTGAGCTCCCATCTTAATGGCAGCGCGGGTAAAATAAGAGGTGGTTATAACCATGGCATCTTGAGTCTTATAAAAAGCTCGCGCAGCTATAACCTCTTGAACAGCCTTATTGCCAGTCGACCCCGTATAATGTTTCACCTGAACAGCAATCTTCTTTTGACCCTTGATAGCTATTACATCGGCCCCGAAATCACCCCTTGATGGAGTGGCATAACTTTTGCTATACCCCATCTTGATAAATAAATCGCATATAAACTTTTCGAATTCAAATGGATCCATAGCATCTATCATTCTCATAGTATACTTTTTTTGATAGCGCGTAGACTCTCTGGCATTTTCGCCAAAGCATTCTTTTAGGATCACCCCGATTATGGCACCTATTATGGCGGCTATAACCAAATATTTTCCGTATTGAATATCAAAACGTTCGTATACAATGCATCCAGCGATGCATAATATGATGGATAGAATATCAGCAAGTCTAATTGCTATCCTGCTCACAGAATTTATAGGATAAAGTATATAGCTTTCGGATCCCACACCCAAAATTTCCATTATAACCACCGCCACAATGGACGCAACGATAGCCGATATGATCAAATACCTGTTATCATCAAAGCCCAAATCATATACTATCAACCCTACAGCAAATAACATTATTAGCGATACATTAATCGCTTTGGCTATTGCCTCTTTGTCATACATAACACATCTTCCTTTTCGTAGTAATTTATTATGTTGTAGTATACAATATATTGTCAAATAATGCTAGGAAGTTATCGATTATTGAAAAAATCAGACATTTCTTCGTATAAATGTGTCTGTTTAATGCTATGCCTCATATCCTGCATGCTGTTTTTAACGCTACGCTTCATGGTGTTGAGTATATATTTGGCGTCAGCTGCCATATTATGAAAAGTATTTCTTTTGTATTTGGAATATTTTCGCTTTTCGGCAGCTCGGCGCTCTAGCTCGGCCTTTAGCTCAGCATCGCGTTTGGCCTGTTCTTCTTTGGCAGTAGCAAATAGTTTTTCTTCCTCTTCTCTAGCTTTTGCGATCTGCTTATTTAGCTCAGCTCGAATTTCGGCATCTCGAATTGCTTTGAGTCTGTTTTCCTCGGCAGCTATTTTTTCGCGTTCGGCTGCTCTTTTCTTTCGTTCCATTTCTCGTATTGCTCGCTCAGAAGCTTTTCGTTCTTGATTTAGTTTCCTTTCAGCATCTTTTATTTCTTGCTTTATTCTATTTGCTGTAGTCTTTATTTCGTGTTCTTCTTTTCTTTTTTGTTGCTTTGATTTGGCTAATATGTCACGTTGTTCTTTTTCTATTTTTGCGGCGGCGATACGTCTTTCTCGTTCGACGCTTTCGGCCATTTTTTGGTCTTGCTTCGCATTGGCGATTGCCTGATATTGGGCTCTTCTATGTTTAGCTTTTTGATATATAGCATTTAAATATATGCAACAGTGTATAAATAATTGGATACTAAAAGTAGTCGCTAAATATGCTAGAAGTAACATAAGCGTTATAATTACCCACAATGCCCAAAATGATAAACCTGTATTCTGTTCGGGGTACCATATAAAAGTTACTATAAATGCTATACTTGTACAGGAAAATATTGTAAAATTCAAACATTTAATATAAGCGCTATAGGTTTTAAACGAATATTTGCGGTGTAATAAACACAGTACTTGTATTGTGTATACTAGTCCAAATGACGCCAGTAAGTCAATATCTACCAAAAAGCTTATAACCCAGGCAATAAGAAAAGAAGGAATGATCATTATTAATAAATGAAATATAGTTTTTATTATTATAGCAAAAGTACTTTGAAATGGCCTTTCTACACAAACAATCACGACCGTCGTTATAACTGCCGCTATTATCATTACTGCCAAGATCAGTGTGACAATCAACACGCCTATGGTAGCGGCAAACAATATTATATTCAAGTTGGATATGATAAATTGTGAGTTGTGCGATATCATCGTTATCATTTCATGCATCAATGAACCGCGTAGTAACCATCTAACTTTATAAAAAAAATCATCTAGATCAGGGAATAACCAAGTATCTATATGTATAACTCCAATTAATGCTGCTATAAAATATGTAAGCACAATTAATATATTTAACAAAAATATAAACCATATCCAAAATTTAAATGCAGCTTTTATAGATACGTCTGTTAAGACCACGATAGGTATCGAGATTAATAACAATCCCACCAAGATCAAAATTAACGCAACAATAAATGTTTCACTCATAAACTTCCTCCTTATATCCTACACTTATCTTTTATTGATGTAGCTCGTCTATATTTTATCGCATATGCTATAGCCGTGTCAATATTTCCCATCAAAAATTAAGCATCAAAAAAGCGATTACTATTGCAATCGCCTCATCAATATCTATTTTCTGGCTTTAAAATACTTATTATGTAGCCGTCTTATATGCATTCCTTTGAAAATATATCTAACAACGAGATTAGTAGCCAAGTATGCTATCATCAACCAAAAGGTTATCCACACAAGCGATGTCAAAAATGATACACTGAAATACGTAATAGAATTTAACATAAACGTAACTATAAACGCGACACTCACGCACGCAAACATTGTAAACCCCAAAAACTTAATATAATCTGAATAATAACGCACAAATTTATTCCTATATATTAAAAGCAAAACTCTTGTTGTGAGCACTAGCCAAAACAGTGTCGAAAGGTCGATCTCAACAAATAGACACAAAAACCAAGCTATAATAAGAGCTGAAAAGCCCATCCTGCAGACGAAAAATACGCCTGTGCATATTGATTTTATATACCGAGATGATCTTTCGGTCCAAATGGCTCTTATCACAGTGGCAAAGGCGACCATAGTCATCACAATCAAACTCAAAAAGATGATCAAACTTAGAATAGTTGCAACCATCCATATTGAACCAAAATTATCTATTATAAATTCGCGATTTGCTGCTACTATAATTTCGAACTCATACATAAGCGAGTTATCAAACAATACTCTTAGATCATATGAAAAATCTCGTATCCAGTCGAATATCCGATAATCAGTATACCAATACATAAGCTCTATCGATGCAAGCATAAAATATGTTAGTAAAATTAGCATATTGAATAAAAATATAAACGATATCCAAAATTTAAACGCATCTTTTGCAGATACGTCTGTTAAGATCACGACAGGTATCGAAACTAACAATAATCCCACTATGATCACAATTAACGTAACAA
This sequence comes from Candidatus Epulonipiscium viviparus, assembly GCF_030708075.1. Classification (GTDB taxonomy): domain Bacteria; phylum Bacillota; class Clostridia; order Lachnospirales; family Cellulosilyticaceae; genus Epulonipiscioides; species Epulonipiscioides viviparus. The sequence continues at coordinate 2,876,308 of NZ_CP117982.1, forward strand.
TAAATGTTTCACTCATAAACTTCCTCCTTATGACTTACCTTTTACTGATATAACTTGTCTATATTATATCACAATGTATAAAAAATGTAAATATTTCCCACTAAAAAAGCGACTGCTATCACAACAGCCGCGCATCATCAAATTTATTTTACTATAGTTTCGCCATTTGCTTTTGCCACAGCAGCGTCTATCGTTCCAGCAAAGCTTTCTACTGCCTCCATCACTGTCGCTCCCTTATACATCATGGCCTGTGTCAATGGATTTGTTCCCGCACCAGATAGCAGTTCGCGATAGTCCATTACCATATTGCCCGGCTCTTTCGCATATGCAAGAGTTTGGTCCACCGACTCGGCATCTCGATAGCGTTTATACTCTGCTAACATCCAGTCATCTTCATCGTCATAACCAGGTGCTTGCGATGCCCACATGTCCATAGCAAAGGCAATATTTTCGGCCTCTTCTTTTGTATATGTGCTTGGAATCATCCAAACTTCCGCATTTCCTCCGGCATAATATTTGTCTGCATCTGGTCCTTTGGGAAATAACAATAGTCCATAGTCATCTTCCATATCTTGGAAGAAGGATACCTTGTTACTATCGCCATAATAAAACGCAACGCCGCCAGTTATAAACATTTCATCAGACCCATCCCAGTGCGCAGTGTGTGTATCAAAGTCTTTCTTCAAAAATTGATCGGCCCATTCAAGCGCCGCAATTACCTCTGGTTCAAATATATCGTTGTGTAACTTTCCGTTTTCATCTTTGGAGACCATTCGCGAACCATTGGATATAACTGCGGCAGTGTAGAGTAATCCTGTTGTTTCGATAGCATACGTATCAGAAATTCCGTCGTTATCTTTATCGCGAGTTACTTGATTCGCCACCTCCTCAAATTTTTCCCATGTCCATTCACCATTTGCTTGCCATTCGTATAGTTGCTCCGATTCTATTCCGGCTTCGGCTAACAGTCTCTTATTGAAGAATAGGAAATTTCTGGGAGTTTGATCTGGCAATACACCATAAATACTATCCCCAACGGTTGTTACATCCTTTGCGATATCGTCCCATTTCCAATGATCTAAATCTATCGAATCTAGAGTTGTAAGGTCATAAACTAAGCCATTGTCTATAGCGGGCCTTGCAAAGGCAGATGCGAGATGAAATATTTCAGCTGCAGGATCGCCGGCCAAAGTTGATGTTGACAATAGCTCTAAAGTGGTGTTCCACTTGCCCATAATAATTTCTTCGAATTGAAAATTATTGTTCTCCATTACTTCATGGCGAAATTCCCATAGTGCTTCTTCCTGAGCAGACCGTTTAACCTCGGGTTCTGTCTGTTCAAACCATGATGCAATAGTATAAGTTTTGCCACCCAAGTCTCGATAGACTGGCTCGGCATCTGCTGCTGCGGCTGTTGCTGCGGTTGTTGCTGCAGATGTAGGAGTCGTTTCAGTAACTGGTACGGTGGCTTCTTCAGCGCATCCAGCCAAGGCAAATGCTATTAGTCCTAGTAATATAGCATGTTTAAATTTGTTACTCATAAAATCCCTCCATGTGTTTTATTTTTGTAAGCAATCAATGTTTATGTACATACTTTATAAGTAAACTGTTATTTTTGGTATTTAATTGGTATTTTTAATAATTATATAGCAATTTAGAAAAATGTCAATAGGAGTATTGCTATTTTGATAATTGCTTTCTTAGAATGGTTGAAATATAATTAGAGGGCGTACTATTTTTTGAAGGGAGTGTTTGCGATTATGCAAGAAAGAATCAGGTATTTTGATATTTTAAGAATTATTGCGATAGAGTTTGTGATATGGTTGCATTGTATGTCTGGTTTTATAATTTCAACGTCTATTTATGGGAGCCGTTCTTGGGATGCTTTTATCGTTATCAATGAGATAGTTAGAGCAGGAGTGCCATTATTTTTGATGCTGAGCGGATATTTGGCATTAAATTCGTCGCTAGATATGAAAACATTTTATAAAAAACGCTTTGTGCGCATTCTGATGCCGTTAATTAGCTGGAACGTTATATATTTTGTCTGGAGCATGTTTGGGGGAAGAGAGAGCTCTTTTTTTGTAGCGCTGTTTAATGAAGGTCAATATTATCATATGTGGTTTGTGTATATGCTGCTGGGAATGTATTTTGTCGCACCATTTTTAAAAATAATAATAAATCATATAAGTCTAAAGCAGGTGCTTCTCTTATTTATAATAATTATCTTTCCGCAAACCATTATTCCGTTTATAAATGCTATAACAGGACTTAATCTGTATGTCGCTTACCCTGTCTTTGAAAATTACTTGGGATATTTTGTATTAGGATATATACTGGGAAAATTTGAGATTCCTATACAATATAGAATGGCCATATATGCGGCGGGGGTGCTGGGTGCTGGGTTTGCAATAGTCGGAAACTGTGCAGCCTCTTCGGTAGAGGGAATAAATTTGGTTTATAATGGAGGGTATAGTTTTAATCATTACTTAGTGGCCGGAGCGATATTTACATTTGTTAAATATCTGCCTATTACGTATTCTGTCAGGGCAAAAAAGTGTTTGCGTGGATGGTCAGATATTATATTTGGGGTATATTTTATTCATGTAATTATATTAGAAATATTAAGTAACTTTTTATATTTGGAGCTTTCTCCTATAAAGATTGTTGCGATATATTTTTGCTTAACTTCTATCATCTCAACAGCGATTATTGCGGTATTATCCAGAATAACTTTTTTGCGCAAATTGTTGATTTAATGGTTGACTTTTAATACGCTTGGCCTTATAATGTGTAAATGTTGACTCTATTCCCCCAAAAACCGTGTCTAATTAAAATTATGAATGGAGACCACTAAAATGGCAAATATTAAATCAGCAAAAAAACGTATTAAAGTTATCGAAACTAAAACAGCAAGAAATAAAGCAATTAAATCTGCAGTAAAAACTTATGCTAAAAAAGTGATTGCTTCTGTGAATGCTGGCGAAAAAGATACTGCTGATGCAAACCTAAAAGTAGCAGTAAAGGCTATCGACAAAGCCTGTGCAAAAGGAGTATATCACAAAAACACAGCTTCACGCAAAAAGTCTACACTTGCGACTTTAGTTAATAATATGGCTTAATAAAAAAAAGGCACACTTCAAATTGGAGTGTGCTTATTTTTTTACATTTTTTGATGCGCTTCGTTTTCTTCTTTTAGATTTCTCAATTCTTGCGTATTAGAGGCAACATCCACTTCGTCTTTCATTTCTGCTCGTATTACAAAAGTCATAACAAGTCTAAGTAATACAATAGCTCCCAACATAATTATCTCATCTATATTTCGGACAATTACCGTTTTTAAAATTTCTGCTGCCAGCTTAAATTCTAGTGCCATCGCCATTGCGTTTGCAAAGTGATATTTTAATGCGTATGGATCAACAATAAAGAGTCCCTTAAAATAGTGGTAAAATGCTTTGACCGCACCTATTATAAGAATAAAAATGCCCATGATTTCCAAAATATGGATAAAAAATGGAACAATTGTTTCAATAATATGTTCTAAGATAACGATTCCTCCTATCTTGTCCAATTTAATATGTACAAAAGGTACATAACAACATTTTGCTATATACCCTTTAATTTGTCAAGTTCTTTTTAAACAAAATAAGTGCTTGCTCAAATTAAATTTCACAAAAGCTAGAGCACTCTGTTCCAACACAACTAGTAGCGTTCATTCCTGAAACAGACATAAAATCTGATCCACATTGACCGCCCGAATTATGCACACAATTAGTCGCCTCACACCTAACCTCAAGCACTGGATTTGCATTAGCTGCGCTATTCATGATGCCAAACCCTTCCACAAAATCGCCGCATGAAGTGTTTTCAGCACAATTAGCGCCTGCCCCATCGATCTCAATTGCACTTAATGAACAACAAGAATCTGCATTGTGTTGGCAATTGGATACGCTACAATATAGTCTTGGCATTAAAAGACCCCCTTTAGTAAATTTATAGTTTTTCTATTACTTCATATAGCTAGGCTATTGAAATAAAACAAATAAACTAACTAAATTTATTTTCGTGATACAAGTATATTATTCCACGTATTCTTGAATTTATAAGGGTTAATAAAAATTTAATAGAGGATATTTTTACTAAAAGTTTACCAATAAATATCCAGTTAACACTCCTATAATAGTTGCAACACTAGTCATTCGCCCGTTCCAAATATGTTTGGATTCGGGAAGTAAGTCTTCGCAGATAATATATAAAATAATGCCAGAGGCGAGCCCAAGCGATAACACTATTAAAACGTCATTTGTACGACTAAAAATATATCCCAATATGGCTCCGGCACCCATAACTAATCCAAGAACAATAGGGAGCATACACAAGAAAGATGTCTTTACCCCAGCTTTTTTGAGAGGAAACATCACGGCTATAGTTTCAGGAATGCTATGTAAGAATATGGCTATTGCAAAATTTACGATCGTTTCTTGAGATGTGATGCTAAGCGATCCAAATGCAAAGCCTTCGGGTATGTTATGAATAGCAATGCCAATTAGAAGAGAAATCCCAGTTTGAAACATCTTGGCATCCTGTATTTGCGCTATATCCAATTTTTGATTGATATAATGCGTAATGGATTGTAGAGATAAACCCAAAAATACTCCCACAAAAGTTCCCCCTGCAACTAAATAAAAATTGCCTTGCTCAAAGGCTTCGGGAAGTATATCAAAAAAAATCATAGCAAGCATTATGCCTGCTGTTGAGCCAAATAACATTCCTATTAAACGTTTATTCTCTATATTAAATAAGTATAATAAAAGAATGCCTAGCCCAACTCCTAGCGCCTCTGCCGTAAATACCATCTGAAAGGCTACTAACAGTCCCATATTTAATCACCACCTTATTGTGTATTCTATGAAAGCTTGTCCCATTCTATGCCTATTCCGTTGTCAAAAATTTATCACTGATATTGTTATTTACGATATTTTGCAAGACTTCTTTGGAAAAGTAGTGCCCATTGATTTTTAGATTGTGGTTTCTAGCTAGGTCATCGGTATAGGTCGAAAGCGGGTATACTGTAATATTTTGGTAATATGGTACGTAGTGAGTGACGATGGGTATCGCGGTTACCTCTTGTAGATCTATGCTTCCGGTAGCTCCATTTTTTATAATATTCATAGCAACTAGCTGTCCGAGCATTGTGTTAACTTGATTTTGAGCCGAAATAAAGTTGCCCAGCGAATAAACTACAAAAGCGTTTCCTCCGTCTGGTTTTTCGATAAATTCCATTGGCTGAATTACGTGCGGATGCGTGCCAAGGATAATTTCGGCACCGGCTTCGACCCACTCAGAGGCAAGATCCCTTTGTGATTTTGTAGGTGAATGCGTTCCCTCGTTTCCCCAATGTGCAGAAACAATGACCACATCTGATGCGTCATTTGCGGCTTGGATAAGCGCATTTATTTTGTCTGTTTCATGTGTATATAAAAGTTGAGCCGTATGGTCGGCAGGCAATGCTAGGCCGTTGGTATGATCTGTCACGCCAATAAATGAAAACACGATATCGTTAATGGTCATAGTTTTTATAGTTTGTAGGTCGGCTTCGTCATAATAGGCCCCATAGGCAAAGGCGTTTCTGCTTTTCCAAAAGTCTAATGTATCGATAAGCCCGGCTTCTCCTTTGTCGAGTATGTGGTTGTTGGCGTGTGAAAATGCATTAAAACCCAGCTCTAACATTTTGTCACCCAGCTCTGGTGGAGAATTAAAAAGCGGATAATCAGAAGGAGATTGATTTGCTAGTGGAGTTTCTTGGTTTAATATTGCCAGATCGTAGCCTGCAATGGTGGTCGCGATATGTTCGTATGCTTGCGTAAAGTCATATGTTTCGTAGTTGCCATTGACCAAAGCTGCTTTGTAGATAGAGCTATGTATCAAATTATCTCCAGCTGCAATCAATGATACTACCGAGTTTGGTGAGTATTGTATAATTTCGATATCCTGTGTGATGGAGTTGTTATTTGCAAAAGTATAATATCCCAGGATTGAGATACCGATGGCAAAAGTAATAGTTATAAGTTTTTTGTACATAAAAATCCTCCGAGTCAAATAATTTGAATTAGTGTTACCCTGAAGATAGAAATATATACCAATTTTAAATTATTGCCATATATTACCGATTATAAATTAAAAATACAGCCCCATAGAATTTGGGACTGCATCTGGTAAATTAATTTTCTACTTTATGAGGGTATACTCGAGTCCAACCATGATGATTGAATGGGTTACTAAATGTTCTCGATCTATCCATCAACTTTTCTTTGGCCATATTATCTATGTTTCCGGCAGAGATGGCGGCAAAAACTCGTCTGTCCAGCTCGCTTCTCATTTCTTTTGCAAGTTCCGCGTAGTTTGCATCTTCTAATAAGTTATTTTGCTCGAGTTTATCTGCTGCAACGTCAAAGAGCTCTTGAACCCCGTTATAATATGCGCAATACTTATACTGATTGTCGAGTAGCATCCAGCCTTGGTCGATACATCCAAATACTGCCGCTCGCGTGGTCGGTCCAAATGGCGCTAGCGTTGTAGTATCTAGTGTATCGGCTGGGTTGAGTCCTGCGAAGTGTAAAATCGTATTAAACGTATCGGTTAAAGAAACCGGATGCTCAACTTCTGCCGGCGCAGTAGCAGGGTCGCGAACAATCATCGGAATTTTGATTGCTCCTTCATAGAAGTGCCCCTTGCCCGCCATTCCAAAGTCACCCAAATAATCGCCGTGGTCTGATGAGAAAATAATTACGGTATCATCATATATATTTTTTTCTTTGAGCTTTGAAATAATTTCGCCCAAATATTCATCGATGGCTTGAATTAGGGCACTGTAATGAAGGCGGACTTTATGCGCCTTTTCTGCAGTAAAGTTGGTTAAATCTACTCCGTTCCATCCCAATGAATTGTCACTGATATTTCGAGGTCTAAAAGTATCGGAAGTTTTGGTTCTAGGTGCAGGTTGAGGGATATCGGCATCTGGCATCTTATCCATCATCTCTTGCGACGGATCATACGGGCAGTGCGGTCCAGGAAATCCCACCATCATAGCAAACGGAATTTCTTCATCATTCAGCATATCCAAATACTCAAGAGTTTGATTACAAACAAATCGATCGATCTGCATTTCCTCGGGCAAATAGCTAATCACGGCCCCTAGGTGTTCATAATATCCTTCGCAAGCCGAGCCATGAAGTCTCTTGTAGCCGTGCTTTTGTAAAAACAAAGTATAATCGTCTTGAATACCCGTATGCCTTTTATCTTCTGCGATAATGCGGTGTTGAAAGCCTTCGCTGATGTCCCAAGGATAAAAATGCATTTTGCCTATAGAGACAGTGTGATATCCTTCTTCGGCTAAAATTTGAGGCCAAGTAAATACTCCCATGGCGCTGTGATCGGGACGCAACCACTGGGCGTTGTTTATAACACGATTTTCTATGGCAGATCTCCCAGTTAGTAATGACGCGCGAGCTGGAACGCATGCCGCAGATGGGGTAACGGCATTTTTATATAACACTCCCTCGCTTGCCAGTTTATCGATGTTTGGGGTTTTTAACCAACGTGCACCATAGCAGCCGCAAAAATCCGCCCTTTGTTGATCGGTCAAAATAAATAAAATGTTCTTGCGCTTTTTCATTATATAACCTCCAAATGATTAATTGTTATTCTTGCCGCGATTTAAAGTAATATCAGGAAGATCAAAGGTATCTCCTGTGTCGACAATATATTTTTGCAGTAGCGAGTGTAGTTTTTCTTTAATCACTTGCGACGTGCTGTCGTGACATAGATTCGCCATCTCATATGGATCATCGTTCAAATTAAATAGCATAACGTCTTGATGAGGATAGCATACGTATTTGTAGCCATCTCTGGTTACCACGGCTCTCCACGCTTTGTTGGCAGTGTGAGCATGATACTTTCTTGGGATCTGCTGCAAATACGCAGAATCGGGAATAGCCCCTTGTAATTCGTGATATTCTGGCTGGTTCTTTTGTATGCATAGCGGAGAATAGTCAAATCCTACCATGTTTTGTGGTGGCGTAATTCCGCAAAGCCCCAGCGTGGTTGGTGCTATATCGATATGATTTATAACGGCGTCGCGGATGCCAGATTGCATATGATAATTGGTTCCAACGCGGCACACGATAAACGGAATGCGGATCGCCTCTTCCCACGGGCTAGATTTGCTCCATTGCCCATGCGAATTTAGGCAATCACCGTGATCAGACATAAATATAATATACGTCTCGCGATCGATATTCATCTGCTTGAGTGCCATTCGAAGTTTGCCGACGTTAGTATCGATGTTTTCGATCATTGAATAATATCCTGCAAGATCCATTCGCGCTTCATCTGACCAGCGGCCCGGTGGTACATTGGGTCTAAGTTTTATGTCTGCTGGATTGTGATAATAAATTTTGCCTTCGCCTGTATATAGCGGCGGCACATAGGGGTCGTGCGGTGGCTGAACAGAGAGTACCGCAAAGAATGGTTGATAGCTATCTTGCGACGTGTGCTGTTGAAGATGCTTTATAAATATATTCGTGAGGGCATCGGTTTCGTAGCCATCGAGCCGAGTTGGTCTTTCGCAATCGTTGCCAAATACATAGCTCTCATTTTGGTTATTGTTATTTTCGTAGCCCATAAAATAATCAAAGCCACCGCGGCGCTCAGGGGGAATATAGTGAGTTACTGAATTGGAGCCATCGAGATGCCATTTGCCAACGTAGGCAGTGTGATATCCGGCAGTCCTAAATGGTGCAGTGATTGTTGCAGTGGCGGGATCGAGAGCCTTTGGGGTTTGGGTAACTCCATTTTGATGCGGATACAACCCGGTTAGGAGCGCACCACGAAACGGGCAACACCAGGGCGTTCCCGCAACGGCATTAACGAATGCAACTCCCTCTCTTGCCATATTATCGAGATTGGGTGTGCGTACGTTTGCGTCACCCATAAATCCCATAGCGCTTGCTCTCATTTGGTCTGTCAATACCCATATTACATTTGGTTTGTTGTTCATAAAATGTTACCTCACTCTATAAATATTTTCGATTTTAACCTGGCACAACTCGCAACCGTATGCTACTGGCACGTCAAAGTACCGCGTGTTTCGAGGTGCCGATTTATAGACACGCACGGTAAGCTCTCTCGGAAAATTAAAGCGCTTGAGAGTGATAGAATAGTCTTGGCCATTCGTAAAATAGTCACCAATAAGTTTTTTGTTGTCGTAGACTTCGATTTTGTCGCCAATAAACTTAAGCGTCATCAATATATCTGCAACATATGAAACATTGAGCTTATGAAGATCTAGTCTATATATTTTGACATCGCCTTGCTGTTCGATAAAATTCACAGAGTATTCGTTTTCCACTCCGTTAACATTATAGGTCTCCAAATACCGAATGCCACTAGCGTTGTAATAAGCGTATTGACCAAAGGGATTTTTACTTTCGATGCATAGCTGATTGCTCCGGCTATAGAGAATGTCTTCGCTGATATATAGCATATTGTTAAACTTCCAAGCATATAGCGCTTCTGCCGAATTGAGCGTCGTGATTTTGGCTGTTCCTTCCATATTATATATAGGCTCATCATCTGCATAGAAGAAGTATCGGTTACCAATCTTAGTTAAAAATTGGGCATTGGTGCTTATTAGCCTGGCATCGCCAAGAGGTAAATTGAACGGAATTATCTTCATCTCATGGTTCATAACTCGTATTGGTGGAATTACTATTTCCTTATCATTAACATGAATGGTAAATTCTTCTATATGCATTGGCATGTTGCGCTTTCGAACATGGTTGTTGATAAATAAAAATCCGGCTCCACTGGTTTTGTCATATCTAACGCAATACCTAAGTGATTCAGTATCGGTGTTGACCGTTGCGTTATCATCTGGAAAAGTGGGTACCGACATTGCCAAAAATTCTCCCAGCTCATTAATCATCAGATGCCTTTTCTTGAGTGCGTGATAACTGTGTCGTAACATGTTGTCTTCGCCGATGGGTGCGCCAAAGTCGTAACTTTTTGTAGGATAAGTGTTTGACATAACGCCTTTTCGAGCGACGCTGTTTGTAAATGATAAATTGCCAGTAGGATGCGTCCCACCATGAAATATATAATATCCCAACATATTTGCACCGCGCCCTAGCATGCAAACGGAAAGAGCTTCGGTATCATCTGGCTCACACAAAATTCTACGATGCAATGATGGTTGCATGCCTCCTCCCAACTCCGCAGTTAAATATGGCGTGGGGATCAGCTTTGCATACTCAGAACGCAACCAAGCTTGGGTCTCTGACGTGTTGGTTGTATATATATCCGAATTTCGCTCATCTGCAAACAAAAATCTCGAAAGTGGATCTAGCTCTACCAACAAAGGGCTCCAAGGCGCATCGCAATACGCGCCAAACACCGGCAAGGCATCTTGCTCATGAAATAGCGCACCGTTCCAAGCTGTATAAAAATAAAACGGAACTTTATATCCAATATTTACCAGAGTTTGCTTGAGATTTTTCATATAAGAAACCCCGTTTTCGAGATTGTGAGCGCGGTGAATTGAGTATTCATTATCTAGCTGGATACCTATAATGCTGCCACCATCGACCCAAAATTCATTCTTAATCTGCTTATAAAATTCTTCGAAATATAGCCTAACTCGTTTCATAAACTCTGGGCTGTCGCCATGAATTTTGCCATGAACATCTGGCAGATCCAAAACCCAGTCCGGAAACCCTCCATTGCGACACTCACCCGTAATCCAAGGCCCCATTCGCAATATCAGCTTAAGCCCAAACCTGGTACATAGCTCGGCAAACTTTCGAATATCGCAATTGTCATCAAATTTGTATACGTCCTTTTCTTCTTCATGATGAATCCAAAATACATACGAACTAATTATTTCGACGCCACAAGCTCGTATTTTGCGTAATTCTTTGTCCCAATCAGTTTTGCTAAACCTAGAATATTGAAACTCTCCAGAAATGGGCAGCCAGGGTTTGCCGTCCTTTGTCATGCATTGGCTGTTAATCCCCAGTGTCTCACCATAAATGGATGTTCCCGAAAATGGAAGCGGCTGTATCTCGTTTGTATTGTCTTCGATATAAATATGTCTCATAGATCCCTCCAATTATATATTCAAAATTAGATTAAATGTTATTGTGGAGCGCGGAAAATCCAGTAGCAGGCTTGGCACCAACAACCAAATTCGGCGTCGCATTCAAACTCATATTAGAGCGGACTCCGGCAATATAGCTATAATAAGCAGCAGAGCCCACCATTGCAGCGTTATCAGTACATAGCGAAAGGCTTGGATAGTATAGATTGATATTGTTAGCAGTAGCCTGTGAGCGCATATTGGAGCGCAACGAAGAATTGGCGGCAACTCCTCCAGCTAATACTATTGTTTTTATATTATTTGCAATTGCGTATTTTATAGTTTTGTGAGTTAGGATATCGACTACACTTTTTTGAAAGCTGGCAGCGACGTTGGCGGCGTTGATCTCATGCTCCTTCATCTTTTCGCCGTTTACATAATTTAATACTGCAGATTTAATTCCGCTAAAACTAAAATCGTATCCATCGTTTAGCATTGCCTTAGGAAATTTGATACTATCGGCATCTCCCGTGGCGGCAAGGCGATCTATTTTTGGACCCCCAGGGTATTGCAATCCCAATGTGCGGGCAACTTTGTCATATGCCTCTCCAACAGCATCATCTTTGGTTTTGCCAACAATCTCAAATGTTGTATAAGTTTTAACGTTTATGAGGTGTGTATGTCCACCAGATACTACAAGACATAAGAAAGGCGGCTTGAGGTCGTGGTGCTCCAAATAATTTGCGGCAATATGCCCCTCGATATGGTGAACTCCAACGAGTGGTTTTTGAGTAGCAAAAGCGAGTCCTTTGGCAAATGCTACCCCAACTAATAATGCTCCCACAAGACCAGGACCGTACGTTACCGCTATTGCATCGATGGTCTCTAGGCTGGCATGGTTTAATGCTTCTTGCACACAGGCGTTAATCTTTTCTATGTGCATCCTGGAGGCTATTTCGGGAACAACACCTCCAAAAATTTTATGTTTTTCTATTTGCGAGTCAATTACATTTGCAATAGTTTCGCGTCCATTTTTTACTATTGAAACCGCGGTTTCGTCACACGAAGTTTCAATTGCTAATATTTGCATTACAAAATTCCTTTCTTACGCTTGGTTTTCTAAAGTATCGGATCCTAACGCATCGGAGGCGCTAAATTGTTCTACTCCTACATCTTTAAAACTAAAAATTTTCCATTGATCGTTTTCTTTTACTACATAATATTCGCGTGTGATTTTAAAATTAGTCATAGTGTGTGTCATAATGATAGTCATTTCGTCGGTATTTTCAAGATATTCTACTCTCGCAATAGAAGATTGGAGCAAAAAATTAGCCTGTTCACGTTGGTTCTCGACATCGGCAACTAAGTTGATCACCTGCTTATTGGCATCGTTTAACAACAAAAGCTCGGATGAGTATAGCGTACGCATCATTTCTACGAGCGCAACAATGTCTTCGGTGTCTGCATGCTCCGAATATGCTAGCTGCAGCAAATCGCTGTAACTCGTAACAACATCCTCTGGCGTGCTAGGATAACCCGCTTCCATTTGAGTTGTGAAATCAACAAGGTTTTGGTCAAAGTTTTTTTGCGCAATGTTAGTCAGGTTGTTTGTGGTAGGTAAGTTTTTTGTATATATAAAGTAGGAAGCAATTACGGTGACTCCTATAACAATACCTATAAATTTTCTCATAGCTAAATTCCCCCTAATTCTCTGTTTGGATTAATCTTCATAAGTTAGAGTACATGTTTTTCTATCTACACCTAATTGAGTATGTTCAAAGATGGCTGTTGCCGGCGCAACGTTTAGCGACGATGTAGGAACTGCTGGACTATAATGCGTAAGCCAAAGATTTTTTACTCGCGCCTCCTTTGCCATTTGGGCAGCTTCTACTCCTAGCATATGCTTATATTTTTTTACCTGTTCCAAATCCGGATAATCCATATACATACTCTCACATACGAATAAATCAGATTCGGCAACAGCGCTAACAATTTTGTCGCTCGGTCTGCTATCAGTAACATAGCTTACCTTAAACCCTTTTCGAGGTGGCCCAAGAACCATATCAGGTGTATATGTTTTTCCATCCATTTGAACGCTTTCGCCAAGTTGGAGATACCGCCAAGCTGGTTGTGGAACTTTATTAAACTCCGCTTTGTCTAGCATAAATTTTGCAGGGCGCTTGATTTCTATGCTATACCCAAGGCAAGGAATTTTGTGGTTAAGCGGAATAGTGGTAATAAAGAACTCTCCTATTTCTATTGTATTGGTTGCTATTTCAGTTTCTAATATTTTAAGTTTAAACGGCAAATCGGTGCATATTATTAATAGCCCATTTAAAATTCGATGAAGCCCCGGCGGCCCTATAATGGTAAGTGGCTCGGTGCGAACAGAGTTTGCCATGGCCATTATGACTCCTGCTATGCCGTTTATGTGATCTCCGTGATAATGTGTAATGCATATAATATCTATCGATTTAAATCCCCACCCTACTATTTTCATTGTAACTTGAGTACCTTCGCCGCAATCAATTAGTACTTTTTTTCCTCCGTATCTAATTAATAGCGCTGTCAAGTACCTATCTGGCAACGGAGCCATACCGCTCGTACCCAGTAAACATATATCTAACATTATTTTATCCTTTCATAAAAAAAATTATCTCAGTATATTATATACCTTATATGTTTCTGTTTGGCAAGGCTCTGCGAAAAATAAGATGGGGCATTACAAAAATTTTATCGATTCATTAAAGCAAGAAGTCTATCAATAACGGCGGCGAGCTCCACTCGGCTAACAATTTCTAACGGGCGCAAGTCTCCCTCTTTTGACCCAACCAAAATGCGGTTATAAACTACAACTCCCACAGGCCAGGTCAAATCTTTGGATACGTGCCAGCCGTCTCTAAATACATTTAAATTAGTCGCCATATTATAGCCGATGCCTCTGTAGCGCATGTAATTGTATATGATCATGGCCAACTCTTCTCTAGTAACGGCCTGGTATGGACGAAAAGTACGATCATCAAATCCGGTATATACATAAGTATTTCTGGCCCAGTTGCTAGCATCTGCAAACCAGTCGTCGCTATCTACATCGGTGTATAGATTAAATAAAGCGCTATCATATTGGCTACTGGAGCCATCGATTTTATACAGTATATCGATAATAGTTGCCCTGGCGGCAGGGTCGTTTGGCTTAAATAGTGTTGCAGTAGCTCCGCTCATCAGCCCTTGCGCATATAAGGATAATATAGAGTCGTATCCCCAATATGTGGGAATAATATCGACAAACGGATTTTTGATAGGGGTAGGCGGCTTGTATGCCTGATTAAAACCATCGTCCGCACGATCTTCGGCATCGTTTTCTCGTTTGTCTAGCTCTCGCTGCCTATCTAATAGTAAATCGTTAAGGCGTACGTTTTGTTCTGTTACCATAAATTCGCCAAGAGCTTTGACGTCTAGCTTAATGGTTTCGTCGTCTTCGTCATACTGAATGCCCAATTCACTATATTTGCCGTTGTCCGTAACTTCATATAGATACACATCGCTGGGTTCGTCTCCCTCCATATCATAAGGAAGTAACAGCTCCATTACGCCTTCGATTTCATCAAGTTCTGTGCCATCAACAGCCACCACAATAGACCAATACGGAAACTTATCAATCGTTTCGTCTTGATCATCGGTCAGTCTGGAATCTGTATCAATGGTGATCTCGATGCTTTTGCCTTCTGGAATTATAATATTTTCTGCCGAGGACTCGTCGTCTTCGTCTAGAACTTCATCAACAGCCTCGTTTAAGATAGAGCGCAACGCATTGGTGGAAAATTCTATAGTTCCAGCCTTTGTAACAACTGTCAAAATTGCTCTGTCGCTTAATAGTAATGTATTCAAAACTCCGCCATGAAGTTCAAGGGAAGCAAAGTCTTTTTTGCCACCAACGTCTAATCGCAATTCGGGAATGGTATTTCGCCTAATGGATTCTTTAACCAAAAAGTCGATAGCACGCATCATGTATTCGTTATCAAACTTGGTTAGTTCTAATGTAGTTCGCAGTCCAAAAGTATATGGATCAAATCCTTTATCATCGGGATCGGGATCGGGCTCGGGATCAACTGTGTCGGGTTTGGGAATCACAACAATAATCTCATCTGTAGTGTTAAAATACGTGGATACAGCAGTAAATCTCAGCTCACCATCTGCTTCGGTGGTAGCCTTTTTAAAACTTGCTGCCAATGGATAGATCTTATCAATAACATACTCGTTTGTTGGCATGCCATTTACTGTCAAAAAGTTTTCGTAGTTTAAGATGTTCTCAATAGCATTGCTACCAAATTGGATGCCGTCCTCATAAAATGACGCGCTATCGTTTTCAACACTCCACTCGCCGGTAATAGAACTGTTTAGTCCCCAGTCTTCTGTATTTAGCGTTTCTGCTAAATTATCAAATTGCTCAAGATCCCCCACTTTTAAATGTATCTCAATAGTGGCAGTTTCAGGAAATGTTGTTGTATAAACGGTATTATTAATAGGATCTGCAAGCGAAACCGTAAGATGGAATTCGAGGAATCCATAATCCGGATCAGCCTGAGGCGCATCGTAGTCGAGAGGTGTAACGTCAAATTCCACATCCTCGGCCATTACACGCATGTCGCCAATCAGCTCATCAGATAACATAATTTTCGCCTTAAGCATTTGCTCGATTCCAGTTGCGATTTCTTCTTCGGTATCGCGATCAAATATAATAACGTTATCATCAGACAGAACTTCGTATTGTACTGGTGCGGAGGGATTGAGAGGGTCTTCTATTGCAGGAGGCTTGACTAGTTCGGTGACTACATTAAAAACTTCTTGATACTCGGGTGCCAAATTGATTGGAATGGTGAGCGTTTCGGCCTTTGAAAAATATGTTGATACTATAATTACGTCTATAAAACCATCCGATGACGCAGTGGCTGGAGTATAAGTTTTTGCAATGGGTATAATTTGGTCTATAATCTTAACGACGTCCACAACTTCGGGCTTTGCGTCAGGATCATCGGGGTCAACTTCTTCAAATATGATTTCGTTTATATCGCCCAGTAGTCGTTGATATTTGTTATCTAAATATTCGTGAGAGCTCGAATAAAACCCTTCAATGTCATTAAACACACTCCAAGATTCTGTGTTTATTATATTTAATCCCCAAGCATTGTGAGAATTTTTGAGAGTCTCTACTGCTGCAGTGTGAAGCGGAGTCTCCAAAGTTACTGTATATACAGGTACGGCAAATTTTTCCAACAATACCGTGGTGATTTCGCCAGAAACTGGATCGGTAAGAGTTAATGTAACATCAAAAAAAGTCAGCTTGCTTGCAATGTCGCCAGAATCAAATCGAGATATAGTAGGGTTATAGTTGATAGCGGTACTTGGCGTGGCGGTAGTGTTTTCTACAAACTCAAAGTTGATGTATTCTGCTAAAGCTCTCTGGTTTCCGGTAGTAGCGTTAAGTAACCCTGCCTTAGACAAAACGGCTAAATCGAGTGCGACATCAGAAGGCATTCGGGTATCGGAAATCTGGTAGTCTTTTAACATTGTATCACTCATCAACATTTCTATCGCAAGATTTAAAACATCATTATAATCTCCAACAGGATCTGGCTTTTCAATTATGACACGAATTTGTTCTATCTGGTTAAGGTGAGCAGATGTAAAAATAAAATCCATAGTACCTGCTATATCGCCTGTTGCGGGTATATACGAGCTTTTTAGAGGATGCAACTCAAAGTCCATGTTCAATGCTGCAACATCAATAAAGGCTGCTAGCTGAGTTGCAGCAAACTCGGTACCTCCAGAATAAAAGTCTTCGTTGGTTAATGGCTCACCAGTAGTTGCCCATGAATCTACAATGGCTTTGTTGAGCCCCCAATCGCTGGATTTAGTGGCATCGGGTTTTAGTTCGGCCAAAACTCTATTGTATTCTGTTCTAACGGTGGCAGTTTCGGGAATGTTGGGTGCAACAACTGGAGGAATCGAGGCTATCTGTAGTCTGTCTGTTTTGGCCTCGTCTACTCTGCCGTCTGGATCGACCAATTTTAAATTTAATGTAAACTCAAATGCGTCTGTTGTGGTTGTATCGTCGCCCTCTTCTATAATCTCGCTGGCATCAACTTGGATATATTCGATAATTTCGCGTTCTAAGGCCACAACTGCCGGGTCGGTCTTGTTTAAGACGTTTTCCAAAAGCATTAGTTTGGTCAGATCTTCTATTGCCGTAAAAGCATCCGTAGAATCATTTAGAAATGCATAATCCAAAAATGCAGAGCCGCTACCAAGCAAGGTGACTACTTCATCGAATACATCCTGATACTCTTCAAGCAACGGTGGCTTAAGTATCGGCGCTTCGATCACTTCAACAAGCCCGATTCCTTCTGCAACAATGCTAAATGCAATACGTCCATCCAAACCATATTGTACTGGTCGATAGGAAAATGCATCTGGTAAGATTCGATCTATAACTAAATCATCTGCAGTAGGATCTGGAGCAGGGTCTGGTGCAGGGTCTGGTGCAGGATTTCCGCCTTCGGTACCATCTCGAAGCGTTTGAGCATACGCTAAAGTTTTGGTATAAAAATCGGTAATCGTATCTTCTGTCGCAATCCAATCGGCGGTTGATTCCATATTTAGATTCCATTTAAAATCAGGATTTTTGAGTTTATCAACCAATGCCTGAAACTCGGCTCGTTCCGCATCGGCAATTGGATCGTTGGCATATATAGGAATTTGTAGTTCGATTAGCTGAGTGGAGCTAGTATCTCGAACATTTGATGGAGCTGCAATAACGATCGTGCATGTGGCAAATCCAACAGGCAAAATTTCGCCAGCCTCTGGTGTCGCCGTATTAATGGCATATGAACTGGTTGTCGCAGAAAATCTAAATTCTTCTGCAACAAAACGCTCCGCATCAGTTAATGCATTAAGAACTTCGGCTCTCGCAACTTTGGCAACGAGCTCAGCTATTTTTGGCATATCAATTGATCCATCAGACCCAGTAATATCTTTGTCATGGATTTTGTATTTATCTAAAGCAGATCCGTCGGATAAGTGGATCGTTGCCTTTTGTAAAACAGAAGTATAGCCAAGGGCCATCACGTTTGTATGTACGATTGGAGACACTGCGGGTACATTGACCACACACAGTGCAGCTAACAATAATGCTATATGTCTTTTCATATAAAAATTCCCCCTTTTGATATAATTTTACCTCTTTTAACCAGTTTGAGTCAACTGATAATATTTGTCAATAGAACATAAAGTAATAAAGACCTTCCGCAATTGAGTAGAAAGGTCTTCGAGATGCGTCTTTATTATCTCAGCAAAATTCATCTGCATACGCTTGTGAATCGGAGACAAATTCCGCCGTGTTATATTCTGCGCCAATATTAAAAGACGCATCCATTTGAGTTGTGTAACAAGCTTCGTTATGAAATATATTTTGTTCTGCCATAACATCGGCTAGCAATGCGCGAAGCCCGGTAGTATTAAGTGTACCGTTCTTAATTGCGGCAACAAAGTCTGATGTCTCGGTTTTAATGCGGTGTATGGCTTGCGCAACGTCGAAGTCTTTGAGATCATTGTCATCGGCAGTAGTTATTTTTTGGCGATCCACAATGACCGCGCAAGTTTCGGTTTCATACTTCGAGTGATCAGACTCGACAATAGTCGAAGATGGCTTGGTTCCAACTATAATTTCAGCTGAAAATTCTTCTATGGCATATTGTAGAGTGGATTGCGCCATAGCAAAGTCGTCGGATTCAGAATCTGTCGCATTGGCGACTTGAGATGCGCTAACGATGGCTTGTACAAAATCCTCATACGCGTCAGACATGGCATATACGATGCAGTTCGCCACATGTTCCTGCCCCAAAATATTATCATCCAAAATAGTAGTGGTGTTTGCTAAATTCCAGGCAGCATCAATTAAGTTTCGCAAAATATTGTTGTTGGCAAAGTTTTGAACATCGTTATGAAACGCGGCAATAGCTGCATGGAGCAAAGAGGCGGTTGCGGCAATTTCGCTATTGTCTCCAGAATCTAATGCGTTTTGGGTATCGACGATTACTTCGACTAATTTTGCCTTGGCAGAGTTGACAAACAATTGGTTACTAGCCTGATCGCCTAATGATTCTGCAGTATCTAATAAAGTGTGGGCTTGCGTAATTTGTGTCAAAATCTCTGTAGTGTTAATGTATTCCCCCACCTTCATAGCTGCAGAAAAAGCATCGGCGGCATCATCCAAAGACGCCAACGCTTCTTCGATAGTTATCTCCGTTGCGTTTCCCGCAGATCGCACCACGGCCTCAGCTTTAGAAATGGCGGAAACATAAGCTTCCATAACAGAATCGCTAACATAAACAGAGCCAAAAGCTACTGTTGAAGGTGCACAGTCAAGAGTTTTTATACCAGACATTAGTATATACGCATCAGAAATGGCGTCTACTAGCGCTTCGATATCTAAATCAACTTTTGTACCCACTAAAATCGAATTTTCAAACTCGGCAATGTGAGTAACATCCGTAGAATCTGTCGCAATAGAAAAATTTAACGCATCCATCGTGGCAGTAGTTACAAATTTTATGTTGTTGGCGACATCTGCGGGATCCGCATCGATAACATAAATTCCAAGCTTTGCGGCATTGGCAAGGTCAACTGCCGTGGTAAGTGTAACGGGATCGACGCTGTCTTGATATTGGCCATAATTTAGATGTTCAAAAAATGAATCATAAGCATAGTGGAGATTGTTAATGGCGCTTACAATAAAGTCATTGATATCGGAAGCCGCCAAAGATGCAGCGGAAGCGGGGTCGATAATAACAGTCTGTGCCCCATGAATTGCTCTGCTAAACGCTGCATAGTCACTGATTGTGGTAAATTCTATATTGGCAGGTACAATGTTGGCAGAAGTAAAATCGGCATATACGGCAACACCGGCGCGCAACTCCAAAGATTCATGAATTGCCTCTATTAAATTAGAGATACATAATTCGTTTTTGTGAATTTCACCTAGAAATATTTTTGTGGCTGCGTTTAAATTATCGGCCGCTGTAGTTACGGCTAAAAAATTTTGGGGGGTTGAGATAATTAAAGTCGCTTCATCTATGATTTGGTCAAAAAGAGCGATGGCATCTGCTGAGGCAACCGACATATTAGTTTTTTCTTCGGTAACTTGCGATCTGGCAGCGAAGGCCTCATCTAATGCATTTTGGAGAGACGTCGTATCGATAGTTGCGCCAACTCCAATTTGAGTTTCGGTGATCAAATCGTTTACGGCAAATTCTAACGCAGTCATATGAGAGACGATATCGATTGGGCTTAGGCGTTTGTGATTTTCTATATTTTCGACGGTCGCAGTAATAGGCGCAACAACAGCAACAAAATCCTGATATGCTTGATTGGATACAAATTTTGCACCCATCGGGATATCTGCTGCGGATGTGAGCTCGTCTAAAATTAGTACATTATTTATAACGCAGAGAGTCTGAGTTAGAGCAGTTTGCAAATCATCAATATTGTAGTGTAGGCGCAACTGACCATGTTTGGTAGACAACTTAAACTGGTTTGTTGCAATTTTTAAGATTGATATTGCCGATATGATGGCATTTAAGTTGGTAGTATCGGTACTTTGTGCGAGATAAATGGCATCATCAAATAAGGCCATATCGGTCTCTGAAATAAAAGCGATATTTTGATCTACATTTTCTGGAGAAGCATCCAGAACCAAAATTTTTGATTTGTGAGCAATAGCAATGCCGATTTCGTCAACCAACTTAGTTGCGTAAGAATCTGTGGCTGGATCGATCGCATCGACGGGTGTTGCGTCTGCAGATAACTTGGTTGCCAATCGTTCTTGAAGTTTCATCTTCTAGTCCCCCTTAAAATCTATATTTAGTCAAATAGTTTATATTTGAAAAGCCGAAAAAAAATGTCTTATTATAAAACATATCGGATAATTTTGCAATAACTTTATGCCATGCTAGCATTTAAATTATAATTGCCGCATGAGATGCGAAGAGGATGAGATAAAAAAATTTTATGTACATCTAGATATTTTATGTTAGAATAGAAATACAAATTTATTGGCAGAGAGGATTAAAAATTATGGTAAGTCAAGATAAGCGTTTTGAAACAGAACCGCTCAACAAACTGATACTAGCGATGGTGATACCGTGTTTTATGGCACAACTGATTAACGCATTATATAATATTGTAGACAGGATATATATAGGGAGAATTCCGGGAGAGGGAGAGTTGGCGTTAACGGGGTTGGGGCTAACTTTTCCTATACTACAAGTCGTGGTGGCGATAAGCGTGTTTGCAGGGTCGGGAGGTGCGCCGCTGGCATCTAGATATTTTGGTAAGCAAGATTACGACAAAGCAAAAGATGTTCTCCATACCTCCGTCACAATGCTAATTATATTTTCGATCATATTGACATTAGGATTTTACATAGCAAAAGAGCCGTTACTATATTTATTTGGTGCCAGCGAGCAAACCGCTCCATATGCAGATGCGTATTTGTCGACATATTTGCTAGGCACAATTTTTGTACAATTTACTATGGGATTAAACCCGTTTATAAGTGGTCAGGGCAATGCCAAGGTTGCGATGATGTCGACCGCGATCGGTGCCATAATCAATATCATATTGGACCCGATTTTTATATTTGTATTTGGGATGGGCATCCAGGGAGCTGCATTGGCGACGGTGATCGCACAGGGGGCGAGTGCTTTATGGATAGTGAGATATTTGGCGTCTAGCAAAAGCGCTATTAGGCTCGATTTTAAAAAACTGGGGCTCAAGAAAGATTGCGTTAAGACGATTTTGATTATGGGGATGCCTCTAGTTATAATGCAGCTGACTAATAGCATCGTCACGATCGTGCTAAACTCGGGTGCGCAAAGCTATGGCGGGGATATGTATGTTGGTGCCATAACTATTTTGGCAAGCATCGCAACGGTTCAGTATATAGCAGTAGACTCTGTTCGCCAGGGAATCATCCCTATTTTGGCATATAACTATGGAGCCAGAAATAAGGAGCGCCTGATGGCGGTAATAAAGCGCCTAATAATATTTACGACCAGCGTGTCTATGATAATCTCAGTAACAATATTGTCGTTCCCAGAAACATTTGCCGCAATTTTTAGTTCAGATGCAGAACTAATGAGTCTTACAGCTAAATTGATAAAAGTGTATTTTCTGGGAACGCCATTGTTTGGAATATTGATGTCGGCGCAAGGTTGCTTTGTTGCATTTGGATTTGCAAAAGTATCGATATTTATTGCAATGATCAAAAACGTTGTAATTTTAATTCCGGGAGCATTAATTTTGCCACATTTCTATGGAGTAGAAGGTATTTTTTATGCGCAGCCGCTGTCTGATATGGGAGCAATAATAACTGCAGGGATAGCGTTGATTGTTGCTGTGAAATGGATTATACGCAAAATGGACAATACGAATATACATAAAATTACGAGGCCACCTACTTTTCGAGAATTACCGGTGTTGGTTGTGAATAATCATCCAGTGGCTGTACAAACTCAACATCAACAATGGAAAAAACTCCGGCAGGGACGGCAACACTAATAAGTCAAGAAAAACGTTTTGCAACAGAATCGCTGAACAAATTGATATGGGCGATGGTGATGCCCGCATTTATGGCGCAACTTATTAACGCATTATATAATATTGTGGACAGAGTATATATAGGTAGAATTCCGGGAGAGGGAGAGCTGGCGCTAACGGGATTGGGACTAACGTTTCCTATATTGCAAATTGTGGTAGCGATGAGTGCGTTTGCAGGGTCGGGAGGTGCGCCGCTGGCATCGAGATATTTGGGGAGGCAAGATTATAACAAAGCCAAAGATATTTTGCAAACCTCGGCAACATTGCTAATTATATTTTCGATTATACTGACCGTTGTATTTTACATAGCGAAAGAGCCGCTGCTGTATTTATTTGGTGCTAGCGAGCACACCGCTCCATATGCAGATGCGTATTTATCGATTTATTTATTGGGAACAATTTTTGTACAATTCAGTGTAGGGCTAAATCCATTTATAAGTGGGCAGGGCAACGCCAAGATCGCGATGTTCTCAACTTTGATTGGTGCAGTGATTAATATCATATTGGATCCGATTTTTATATTTGTATTTGATATGGGTGTTCAAGGGGCCGCTATAGCGACAGTAATTTCGCAGGCCGCGAGTGCCATATGGATAGTTAGATACTTAACGTCTGACAAAAGTGTTGTGAGATTAGATTTTAAAAAGCTGGGGCTCAAGAAAGATTGCGTTATGGCCATCGTTGCCATAGGGATATCTCCAGTAATCATGCAAAGTACAAACAGTCTTGTAAATATAGTGTTAAATTCTAGCTTTCAGCACTACGGTGGAGATATGTATGTGGGCGCCATGACAATTTTATCCAGTATTGCAACGATGCAGTTTATCCCAATTGATGCTGTTCGCCAAGGGGTTATTCCAATATTGGCATACAACTATGGTTCCAGAAATAAAAAGCGTTTGATAGCAATCATGAAACGTCTACTAATATTTACGACCGCCGCGTCGATGGTGACATCAATCGTAGTATTGGCGTTTCCGGAGCTGTTCGTTGCGATCTTCAGTTCAAACTCGGAGATGGTCGATCTTGCATCTGGTTTGGCAAGGGTATATTTTTTGGGAACACCATTATTCGGAGTCATTATGGCAACGCAAGGCTGTTTTATAGCATTTGGCTTTGCAAAGTCGTCTATATTTATTGCGTTACTCAGAAAAATTATAATTCTGATTCCGTTTGCCTTAATTTTGCCACACTTCTATGGAGTAATGGGAATCGTCTATGCGCAACCGCTGGCTGATATTGGGGCAACGATAACTGCGGGGATAGCGTTGATCATTGCGTTTAGATGGATTATAAGAACAATGGAAGATGAGAGCGCAAGCAAAATTGCAAGCTAAACTCGTTGTTTGCTATAGAATATATTTCACCGGTGAGAATATTTGTGGCCGTTTTAGGAGCAACGTTTTGAATTTTCACTTGCGCTACCCTATTGTTTGGCGTAACGTAACCGCCGTCTATAAGTAAAATTCGAGCATGAGTGTCATCGATTTTGGTAACGGTCCAGGCGACCTGGTCATCTTCGGAGGCTACAACGACAGGCATTTTGGCAGCAGATGCCTCCAGTGCCGCAATCACGGTGTCTTTATACGCATCGGGAGAGTGCGCGATACCAGCTTCATCGTACCAAAATTTGCCATCAGTCTTTAGCATTGTTGCAAATCGCGAGTCGGATATGTCGAGGTAAGCGCTCATTTCGGGAACCATTCCATATGGCGTGCTAGGCAAAAAGTTGAGTGTTCGAGTTTTGGCTCCCAGTCCATAGCCGCCAAAGTCGTGGTCCTTGATTGGGGCTCCGCTCCATGGCAACCTCAAGCCGTCATATACAAATGTTTCGGTATTGGCAGGATCGAATTGGTCCATAGCATGTGAAAAGGTAAACGTGGATACGAATTCCTCAGAAGGTTCGAGCATCCCGATAGCAATATCTGGCACCGATAGGAGCGTATCTCTTTGCCCTACAAGCAATATCTGCTGGTCAACCATCTTGTGAATCATATCAAACTGATCCTCATATTTGGTGCCGCCAGTGTTTTGAAATGAGTCTGCCCCATTGGCAATTTGATACGCAAACGAACGCATCTGATGCGACAAAACTCTTTGAAGCCCATGCTCGATATGCCTCACATAGTTTGTGTTGTCCTCGATTAGTCTGCCACCCCAGCTAGAAGCGGCGCCGCTCATCCAGAGCCCTACTCTAGCAGATAAACTAAGCTCTTGCGCACGGCTGTTGGTCTCTTCCATCGTCGGAATAATTACGTTAGAGTAATCACCAGCAATCAGGTCGTACCACTCCGGCATATGAACGTTGCCATTCCAGAAGGAGTTTTTGTTGCGCAAGAAGATTTTGGTGCGCCCCTGCTCCTGGCATGCGTTCGCCATTGGAATAAAATAGTTTTGCATCAAATATTCATCGATATGAGTAAGTTCCGAAAAGATCAAGTATTCCAAAGTATTTGGTGCGCGTTCAATAATACCTAAAACGGTTTCGGGTTGCATATAAAATGGATCGGTGCCATGCCCAGTCCAAATCGAAAACTTTTCACCATTGGCTTCGTGAGCTTCAGCAGCGGCCCAAATTTCTGCTTGTGTCATATCATACTTTTTGCGTTTGTCTTTTCCGGCAGCCCAGTTTGCTGGGAGAATAGCATCGCGATCGTAATTTTCTGTCCAAGTCCACTCATTAGTTGCAAATCCGATGTTGCCATTTGGCGCAATTTTGGCTTCTTTTTCCAGGTTTTCTTCTGGAGTACCTCCTGTGGTAATAGACAGATAATTCTCCTGGGACAAATCTTGATACGCAGGTGCAACGAAGGCATCGACTAGCTTGTTGGTTAATACTAGATTGTCAATTATTTCGGAGAGAAGGCCTTCCGCTTCGATGGCCATAAATATTTCACGCCAGTTGTCATTTTTGAGATCGATAATTCTAATTACATCGCCGCCAGATTGCTCAGCTGCTAAATAAAATAGCCCAGTTTTGGGATCATAGGTGCCGTCGTTGTAGGAAAATCTGCTAAGATGAACCCCCAACAATTTGCCATCGGTGGAGTACTCGCAAATTCTAGATGCATCGAGGTTGATGATAAACGAGTCTGCCTGAGTTTTGCCAATAGTGGTGCCATCAACGAAGCTAAGCGCACCCATTCGGTATCCACGACCGCCCTGAAGTTCGGGAACATATTCTGCCATAAACGCTTTGTCAGGATTTGGCTTTTTGGTCTTAGTGTTATAATCAACGAGTGCGTCATAGTCGATCTCGGCAACCCAAAAATTACCCATCGATGAGATTGAAGGTTCGTAGTTATACAAAATTTCATTTACACCGTCAAAGTCGATATCCGCAGTATCTTGGCGACCGATATAATTTTTACTAGGCGACTTCGTTGTGTGCATTGCGTCCACTCCGATGTTGTTGGGATCGATTATAGAAACTGAATTGGTATAGTTTCCGGCTGGGCTCGATACCATCACGACGTATTCGGTCCCGTCAGCACGCATTCCTGTATCTAGCGTAATAACCATCTCGTCCTGAACCTTTTTGCCATCAGACGCTAATGCAAGAGGGACGCTATTTACGAGATTTCCATTTTTATCCACTTGATATAACGTTTTAGAAACCCCTCCAAAGAAAATTCCCATTTCACCGTTTGCCATCTTTGCGCATGCCACAGCATAGAGCACGCCTCGAGAATCTTCTGTTTCTCCCGTTTCATATGTCCATAATGCCGTCCCATCATGGTCGAAAGCATATAATCTGCCATCCGTCGAGGCGGCCAAGACTTCGTCGAATCCATCGCCATCGATATCGGCAACTTCGAGGCCGTTGATGATTGTTTCCCCAGCTTTGGCATGCCAAATAAATTTGCCGGCATTGTCATAAGCCACGACGCTACCGTCTTTTGACGCACCTGCAACTCCGCGCCCGGTTGCCAAAGTCATAGGCTCCACATGAGATATGTGATACCCGGTTGCCATACTAGTATAACCATCTAGCTGTACCAAAAACTCTGTACCTGCTGGTGTAATCACGGACTCTGCAGATTGGAATTTTCCGGTTAAGCCGTTGTTAAATGTTAATGTTGTTGAAACAGCGCCAGTGCCATATACGGTAACCGCTGTATTGAGTTCCACCTTTGTAATGCCATCTCCCGCAATATTGAGATTGTATGCGTACTTGTCGATCTGAACTCCGCCATCTGCAGTAGAGTTGATAAAATTGATGTGATTTTTGGATTCGGTAGCCGCGATAATTTTGCCAGTAACTACAGTGTTCTCGAGAGTTAACTCACCGTCTCCAACTCCTTGTGCGATAATCAAATCGCCATCGATCGTCATATCTCTAAACGTTGTATTGGCAACATTGACAATTACGTTTCCTGTAACAGATTTTGTATATACATCAGCCTCAGATACAATAAGCTGAACGTGTTGCGCAATGAGATCGTCGATATATTCTTCGGTTGCAGTAGCGTCGGTGGCATCAGCGGCAAAGTCGATGTATAAAGTCTGCTCGAGCGCCGCCACGGCATCTTGCTGGCTAATAGATTTAGATGCCTTTTTATTCAATTGGGTCAATTCGTTTTGATACATCGAGTGAGTTGAGTCGGTTAAGGTGCGATATTGCATTATGTCATCAATTATATTTGCCAATCTACCGTGAGTAAGCGCAGTTTGTGCGTTTGCCGCGGGAGCAATCATTAGGGTTAGAGCAATAGCCATAAATTTTTTCATATCAAATCCTCCTAAAATAACTATAAAAATAACTGCAGAGACTGGTGGTGCCGCTGCAGTAATATATGATGACTACTTTAAATTAAATGTCCAATCAAAATCAGCGAGTGCGTCTACTGTTCCGTTTGGCATTATAAATTCGAAGTTGAGAGATTGGCCTTTTTTGCCAATAGTTTTGTCGTCGGTAAATGTCCAGGAAAGAGTTGGCGTTAGAATTTCGATATTTTTAGGAGAGCTAAGCCCGACCTCTAATGTGGAAGTGCCAGCTCCTCCTGCAATAGAATAAGAATCATACATTTGTAGAGCGAGCGTTACTTTATCGCCTGGTTTTACCGCCTTAACTGCCCTGTTGGCATCGGAAAATAGTGGGCCAGCTGCAGATTTTACTTGTACGCTCATAGCTTGGAGAGGCTTATTTTTGCTAACCAATTTATCGTTTAAAGTTGTAAAAGTGTCGTGTAAAAGTTTAATCGTTCCTGAAGATGTCGGCTTTGCGCTAGGAATAACTGTCGCAAGGACGCAGGCACCATCTACCACCGCGTATTCGGCAGGAGTTTGTATTTCGATATTGTCTATTATATAAGAAAGGCTGGTTTGCCCCGCCATTTGCTTGGCATCAGGCTCTGGGAGATAAAAGCTAATTTCTTTGATCGCATTGACGTTAACGCCCTTTTGCTTATAGCCATCTTCACCCCAAAATTCGTCTTCCACTCCTGCTGCACCATATTGAGCTCCTGAAACCGAGATTTCTCTAGTTTGATGGCTAGGGATGATAAAATAGTTGACCCTTTCGTTATTGGCGGAGTCGGTGATGTTGACTCGAAGTTGAATTTCGAAAGCATTGGGATTTGTAACTGTGGCAGTGAGATAGTCAGATTTATTTATGCTCCACAACTTTCCCTTTGGAGGGGTTAAAGCAAAGTGAGTGGTCGCTGCCCAGTCGGAGGCGCGATTTGGAATAGAAACTTTCATGGCCGATGCGCCATCAGCTACTCCCTCGGCAACTGTTGCGTGAGAGGCACCATTGTCAGCGTCGACAACCCAAGTAGTCGTTTCGCCCGGTTCAAATGATACCTTTGTAAAAGTTGCTGTTGTTGGAGCTGCTGCCATTACTGCGCCAAAACTAGCAAAAACCATTGCTGCTGCAACAAATTTTATAAACTTTTTCATACAATCATCTCCTCTATTATTATATAAATAATTCTGAACGCCAATTTGCATATTTGCCGTGTTTGTGAAATCCGATATCGAACCAATTGATCCAGTCGGGGTGGTTAAAAATTTCGGTTACAGTACAAGCTGAGAAGTCTTTATTTGATAATGCAGTTTTAATTTCCGAAACAAAAGTTGCGCCAAACTCTTCTTTATCCACTCGTTGAAATGTTTGGAACTGGTCGTTACACCACTTGTGATATTTGCCATTTTCAAAGCCTACGTTGCGTTGATTGTCACTTTTGGTAAAGTTGCCATTGACTACCGCGCCATCTGGCCCTTCTGCAGATTCATATGCGATGGCAGCTGTTTTTAGCATGTTGTACGCATCACCACCTCGTAAGGAGTCGATAATATTGTTGGTTTCGTGTGGGTCTAATGCCAAGTAATACATTTCTTCGTAACCCTGATTGAAATTATAAATATATTTGTAATCTTTGTTACGAGCCATAACCCATCTATTTTTGTTGATATATCCGTTGCTTGCGGTAATGATTTGGCGATTTTTTCCAGCAGCGGTGTCTGCAATAGAAGAGCCGTACAGCTTGTAGTCGCACTGGGGATATTTAACGCCTGCAACGTCAAGGCAGGTAGGCAAGATGTCTAGCAAATCTACAAAATCTTCGTTGGTAGTGCCCGGCTCAAATACTTCGGGATATCTAACTAGCAAAGGAATTCTAACAGCGCTTTCGTATGGCACGCTTTTGCTATAATAGCCGCGGTCGCCAAGCATTTCGCCGTGGTCACTAGTGTAAATTACTAATGTGTTATCAAGTTTGCCCGTCGTCCTTAGATGTTCGATAATTTTGCCGAAGCTTTCATCGACCATGGACACGGCCGTATAATATGCCTCCTGATGCTTTCGAAGTTGAGCGTTGCTATCGTCATCGCCATACCAGCTGTTGTGATTTGGGTCTTCGGGATAATAGCGAGCTTTAGGAATTGCCGCAGGGATGGCAGCGTCTTGATAGATTCCCTGATATTTTGCCGGAATATTCCACGGCGGGTGTGGTTTGATATATCCAACAAATAGGAAAAACGGGTTGTCGCCATTTTGCTCTAGCCAGTTGATCGTTTGATTTTCTACCCAAGCAGTTTCATAATTTTCGTCTTTAACGAGGGACTGTTGCGGAGTGTGATAAGCAAGTGGACGCACACCATGAATATTCTGAACATGCCCATCGCCGTTTGCTTTCAAAAACATAGCGTAATCATCATCTTCTAGTAATTTGGGAATTTCTTCCATGGTAAGGCGATCGCCGTAGCCGTGGTGTTCCTTTACCGGAAAGAAATGCATCTTGCCGATAGAAGCGGTGCGGTATCCGTTTTGAGATAAAATGCGAGGCAATGTGGGAATGCCATAATCTTTCATGGGTTTGCCACCAGCATTTTGAAAGTAGCCGTGAGCTCGGCCAGTCATTCCAGTTAGGAGATCGTGCCTGGCTGGCATACAAACGGGATTGTGAGAGTGAGCATAAGTAAAGGAGCATCCCTCCTTGGCAAGTCGATCGAAATTGGGAGTAATCATGTGGTTAAAACCGAGTTCGCCGATGGTGTCATATCGTTGTTGATCTGCTAAAACAATTAATATATTAGGCTTCATTAAAAGTCCTCCTGTTTAATTTAAAATAACCTTCAAAAATTTCATGTTTTCGGGACGCAATATAATGGTAGAGAGTTTTTGACCAGTAAATAAGTCTACAACAGATGCGATTTTTTTTCCATTGGTGGCAGAAAGCGTAATCTTGCCAGGATTTTTGCCAAGCTGAGTAATGCTCATGACGTACTCATTTTCTGATAAAGGTGCAGTGGCGATGAATGCAGTTTTTTGATCAAAGCCATTTGCCTCTGTGGCAGTAATGACCGGATTTGTACCTTGCGCGACGAGCACTTCAAATGCTTCGGCATGCATGTTAGATAATGTATCGTCATCGGTGGAAACAATTGTGAGATCGCCAACGAGTGTTGTGGTTCGCGGTACTTTATACTCGTTAAACTTGAGACTTGCCTCATCGATAATAACATTGCCACCGTTATCTAAATAATTCTGTAGCGCTTCAAACTCTGCGTCTGTTACATATGGCGTATCATAAACCAAAATTGTAGACCAGTCGTCATTGTCTTGCTTG
This sequence comes from Candidatus Epulonipiscium viviparus, assembly GCF_030708075.1. GTDB lineage: Bacteria > Bacillota > Clostridia > Lachnospirales > Cellulosilyticaceae > Epulonipiscioides > Epulonipiscioides viviparus. The sequence continues at coordinate 2,907,169 of NZ_CP117982.1, forward strand.
GCAATAATGTTTGGAGTTACAAAGCCCACACCAGCTTCGGAGAAATACATTTTTTCGTGAATTGCCTTTACAGAATCTACTTTAGAGCTCTCAACAGTTACCGTAGTTTCGGAGTGAAAAATCCGGATAGGGCGTTTACGTGATTGCAGAGCGGCAACTTCGGCGCCAAATGCATTGAGATCATGAGCAGTCTGGGCAATTTCGTTGGTGACAGCAGGCAGCTGGCTAGAGCTTCCGAGAAGGGCAGAACCCAATTTTTGTAAATTTAACGCTCCGTCTGCAGATCGACCCCACACCCAAAATTGGCTAGCATCCAGTCCCAATATAGATTGAAGCCAATACGCAGAGCGCGCAAGTTGCGGATTCATCTTAATGTCGATCCATAGGGTACGGCTAATGATGTGATTTTCGGTATTGACGTGTGCCTTATTAGGTGCGACCGACCACATAAAATCGTAAGGCAATGCCATAGTGATCCAGTCATATGCATAAACGTCGTCCCACCAGAGATCCGCACCTATGTCTCGTGCCCGATGCTGTGAAATTCCAGAGTCATCACCGATAAGAGTGGTGAGTTCTGTGAGGGCTTCAAAATCTAGCCCCGAAGCAGTTTTGGTGTTGATAAAATATTCTGGAATCAGCTTAATAGATGTTTGAGCAGAGGGGTCAATAGCCAAAATTTCGTTATGCATAAACGTAAAAAATTCGGTAACATCTTTTTTGTGGAAGGTGATGTAATCATACCAAGGCGGGGTTCCTTCTATGGCAGGATCGAGAGGCACCTCCAACTCGACACTTGAAAAGTCTGCGAAGTTTGTGTTCCAGTTCGCGTTTAACGATGCGATATCAGAATAAACAGTTGCCAAATAATTTCTAAACTTTTGCATAGTGATAGCAGAAATATTTCCCTCCTTGCCTTGGTTGACATACCATTCTCCTTGAGCAGAGACCCAGTGCGGTTCATTTGCTAGTGTATACCCTAAATCCAGATTGCGGCCAAGTTCGGCATTTGTGGTAACAGCAACATCGATCATTCGCTTCAGGTAATCTAGCATGGCAGGGTCGTTTCGATCATAAGCCACATAGTCGCTAAAACCTTTTGCTGTTGCCTCAGGATGTGCCGCTTTCATAAATGGAGTAATGTTTTTGTGTCCTAGCATAAACGAGGAGATGTTAGGATTTTGGTTGAACAATCTCTCATCAAGTTTAGGAGTGTTCAGAGTGGTGGCACTTTTGAACGTAATGCCAAAATCGATATATCCCGAATCGGCATTCCCCAACAAATTGCCGCCCATAGAATTATCTTCCCAGGTGTAGTTAAAAGGAAATACCACGTTGCCATCATATGTATAATTGCTACCATCCAAATGCACTTGGGTCCAGTCGATTTGAGGGACATCGCGTCTTGTGTAGGTGCCATCTATTACCTTTTCTAGCGTTGCCTGGGCTTCTTCTAGCATTTCGTATACTTGAAAAAATTGGTAAGACGGCATATTTTTAGCAAGCTCCGCGGCATTGGGTTTTGCGAACCAAAGCTTTTCGTAAGTTTGTTTAATAGCTGCAGTATTTGCCTGATCCCATGTGGCACCTTTGATAAATAGCTCAGCAGCTTCGATAACGGTTTCTTCACGAGTAACTTCGATTCCAGAATCTCGGGCCTGATCAACCATCACCTTAAATTCGGCTAGCTTTTGTTGTGCATCGGCTCCCATCGACGAGCCATAGTAGTTTAAATCTGTATCGATGTAGAAGTCGTGCTCCACGGATCCGGCAAATGCGGGAGTCGTACATAGGGCTACTGCGAGTCCGGCAATGAATTTTTTCATAGCAAAACCTCCTTTAACTAAAAGTATTGCCTTCGATTTCTAAATTTTTGATCTGCTTTGCGTTCATATAGATTTCAGATTTCGAGCCAATAATGTTGTTGTTTTTAATTTGTAGCGTATCGATCGAGCCACCATATATAAGAGGGAAGTCGCCGACAATTAGCTGATTATTCTCTATTGTAATGTTGCCGTGGAAGTAGCCTTCAAATTCCTCCATTTCGGGATCGATATCGATAAGCGCTTTGCCCCAAGTTTTGGTATTGCGGCGGCTGAGAATGTTGTCTTTGATGATAACACTGTTTGTTGCACCAGACTCATACCATCCGGTCATATCGGCACTGATTTTGATAGCGGCTCCTTCACAATACAATTCGTTATTGGCAATCAAAATGTCCTTTGCAGAAGTAAGTAAGAGGCCACGTGCCCTATTTTTGCCGCCTTTGTTGTTGGTAAATGTAACCGTTGGATAGGAGTCTAAGTCCTCTATGCAATACCCTTGATCGGCCGCAAATTCGAAGGCATCTGTAAACTCGATTTCATAAAATTTGTTATTGATCACATGAATCGACTTCACTGCCGTCTCAGATAATTTTACCATCGTTTTATCAGCATAGATCCCGATTTTAGCACCAACTTTAAGGCTGAATGCTCCCACCTGCTGGCGATGCGGAATTTCTGCAATCACATTAGTGGAGTCAACGACAGCATGAACTCTGAGATAATTGCCATGTACATTTAAAATATCATCGAGCTGATTTTCGAATAGTGAATTTGTAACAACGAGATCTCCGGAGCAGCCCACAAAATGCGTCGCATCAGCATTGGCGGAAACCACTCGGTCGCTGCCAGGTTCAATGGATACCTTAAAATTGTTTAGAGTAATGTTTTCGGTAAACTGAGCTACAACTCCCATAGTGCCAGCGTGATATACGGTGATATTTTCTAATCGTATATTTTTGGAAGAATCGATCGAAATTGCGGGAACGTATCGCTGCTCATGTTTTATAGAAAGGATGGAGCCCACGTTAGGCAGCTTGCGAAACTTCCTCTTAATTTTGAGCAGGCCTGGCTCGAGTTCTTCAACTACTAACGGACCCCATACGCCGTTATCAACTGCATCAGCAAGAGGTCGCTTATCCTGCTTAGAAAATTCGAGGATGCCATGTACAAATTCGTTTGAATAATCGGTGCCAACAAAAGAGAGAACGCCGGCCTTAATTTGATACGGATATTTTGCTTGATCAATCTTGATAACAACTTCATCATCTGCAGCGGCGACAACTTCGCCCTGAGAGAAAAATGGTCTTTCATAATCGATGACAAAATTTTTGAGAGTAATGTTTTCGCTACCATATATATAAAATGGGCAAATTCTGCCAATACCATTGAGCCGCGCACCGTTGCCATCAATTACCAAATTTTTCTTGTTGTATATAGGAAAGGCAACATTCTTGAGGCCAAAATCGTTGTTTGTCATATAAAAAAATCGTTCATTAGCATAGGTGACGCGCAAATCATACGTCCCATTCTCTAGCGTGATTTCATTGCCGCAGTTTCCTAGCAAAATTTTATTGAAGTAATATACGCTATCCTTGAGTATAGAATTATTAATATCGTTAATATTCATCCAAAATCTCCTTTACTATTATTTGTTATTAACTTTATCTATGAATATTATCTTGCATTGGCAACATCGAGGGCAACTTGCCAAACCGGAGAATGTTTTTGAACGGCTTCGGCAGGGGTAAGGCCGTTAAGATAGATGTCGGTATATAATGCCGTGATTTTGACATCTGCAGAAATCATTTTGTCGTAATCCGACTTAGCCGTGCCTGGTGTTAGCGCAATGGCATGAGTTTCGTCAACAGCACGAGAGTCGCGATAAAGAGGATAATGCTCATCTTTCCAAGCAGTCTGCGCATCATATCCAGGAGGCAAACTATTGTATTGATCAAACGCTAGCGCTATCATTTCGGCTTCTTCTTTTGTATATGTACTAGGAATTACGTAGCCCTGACCGCTTGTTTTTACGGTTAGACTACCTTTTGGCCCTTTGGGAAAGCATACGATTCCATAATCATCTTCCATTCCAGCAGCAAAGTCGCGAGCGTTCCAAACGTCTCCCAAAAACATTGCAACATCACCGTTCATAAATACATTTGGAATAGATTTCCAAGGAGTAGGGGTGGTATCGTAGCCTTTATTGTAATAAGCAATGGCCCATTCGAGTGCTTGTAAAGTTTCGGGAGAGCCGGCATTGTTAAAGTAGATGTCATTTTTATCTTTGCCGATGATTGACCCATGATTGGATAAGATGGCCATCTCAAAGAAATGGGTTGGTTGCAAGGCAAAGGCATAGTGGTCGGTAATTCCGTCGTTATTGGTATCGCGAGTGAGCTTTGCAGAAACTTCTTCGAAGGCTTCCCAGGTCCACTCATCGGCAGCTTGTAAGTCGTATAGCAGATCGGGATCTAGCCCGGCTTCTTCAAAGAGTCGTTTATTAAAGTAGACAGTTTTTTCGGGATACAAATCTTTAACAACGCCATAAACTGCGCCACCAACTGTCATCATTTCTGTAACAACTGGATTCCACTTGGGATCAGTAACATCTATATTCTCAAGAGTGGTGAGATCGTAAGCAAGGTGGTTTCGAGCAATAGCATTAGCAAATTCGGGTGGCATTCGATGAATTTCTCCTCCCGGATCTTCGGCAAGAACTGTGGTAGACAAAAATTCAAGAGAATCCATATATGTGGTCAGAGCATCTTTGCTGAAAGTATAGTTGTGCTTTTTGGCCATATTATTTCTATGTTCCCATAGCAGTTCATCATAATTGCTTCTCTTTTCTTCGGGTTCGCTTTCGGAGTTATATTGAGCAACATTAATTTCCCAGCCACCAAAATCTAGTGCAGCGACAGGATCTGTAGTTGTGAGGGCAGTTGCCGGGGGTGTAACAGTTGGTTCGGATTCGGCACATGCAACAAGTGAAGCTGCAGTTATCAAGCTTGCAATCGATATAAATTTTCTCATAATATTCGCCTCCAATACACTTATAGATAGGATAAAAAAGACTCTCAAATGTTATCAAGAGTCTTTTTGCGGATTAGCCCTTAACAGCACCAATCATAACACCTTTTACGAAATACTTTTGTACAAACGGATATACGCAAAGTACAGGAATGATAGCAACGATGATAGTTGCATATTTGATTACATCAGACATATCGGCCTGAAGCCCTGTTGCCACACCAACCACTGTTTCTTCGAGCTGATTTTGAAGCAAAATTTCGCGCAAGAATAATTGTAATGGAAAGAGAGTTCGATCGCGCAGATAGATTGTTGCAGGGAGCCAAGAGTTCCAGTGGCCCACGCCATAGTATAAGGCTATAACGGCCAGAGTTGGCTTTGACAATGGCAAAATGATGTTGGTGAGGACAACCCAGTCGTTTGCGCCATCAATTTTGGCAGATTCTTCTAAGCTGTCTGGGATAGCAAAAAATCCGGTTCGCATTATTATTAGGTTGGAGGTGACGATGGCCCCTGGCAATAGCTGAGTCCATATTGATTCGCCTAGCATTCCGCTGACAACTAAAAACGTTGGGATCAGTCCGCCACCAAATTGCATTGTAAAAATGATTACGATGGTCAAAAATTTTCGAATATATAAATCTCTTCGGGATAACGCAAAGGCACCCAAGATTGTCATAAACATATTGATTGCAGTGCCGGCAGCCACGTAGAATAATGTATTGCGATATCCAATTAATACCGATGGATTGTCAAATACCAGCTTATAGGCTTCGAGCGAAAATCCAAGAGGGTATAGCATAATTCCTTCCTGTTGTTGCAGTAATACAGGATCGCTAATGGATGACATCATCACATAAATAATGGGATATAGCGTTAGGATACATAATAGTGTCAAGGCTGCGACGTTAAAATAATCAAATGCTGTTACTTTTTCTTTCACAAAAGCTCCCCCTTTCTTACCATAAGCTGGTTTCGTTTAATTTTTTGTTAACGCGGTTTGCGATGATTAGCAAGAAGATGTTGATTAGAGAGTTGAATAGCCCCACGGCAGCCGAGTAGCTATAATTACCCTCGATCATACCCTTGCGATATACAAAGGATGAAATAACATCAGCTTGGTCATAAATAGCAGGATTGTATAGCAAAACAATTTTTTCCCAGCCGACAGTCATAGCGCGGCCGACTCTCATAATAAATAGCGTCGCAATAGTTGGCATAATGCCCGGAAGCGTTACGTAGAGAACCTTTTTAAATCGGGTCGCGCCATCGATGGATGCGGCTTCATATAACTCTGGTGCGATGCCAGTCAGTGCAGAAAGGTAAATGATAGTGCCCCATCCAATATGTTGCCAGATGTCGCTGACTACATAAATTGGAATAAACATATCACCGATGTTTAGTAAGTTACCGATGTCGATGCCAAACCACTTAAGTACGTTGTTGATTACACCATCGGAGGCAACCATATCAACTACCAAACCAGCCATAACGACAACAGAGATAAAGTGGGGCATATATGTTACAGTTTGAACTGTCTTTTTGAATTTTTTGGAGCGAACTTCGTTTAAGAGCAACGCCAAAATTATCGGCGCTGGAAAGCCAAATAAAATCGATGTTAAGCTGATAGAGATAGTATTTCGTAGCAAATCCCAAAAATAATAGCTTTCAAAAAAGTCGATAAAATTTTGTAACCCAACCCATTCGCTAGCCAAAATGCCTCGAGCGGGGCGATAATCTTTGAATGCAATCATCAAGCCACCCATTGGTGCGTAGTGAAAAAGGATGTAGTATACAATTACAGGTATTAGCATCCAATAAATCATCTTGTGTTTTTTGTAGTCATTTTTCACATTTTGCCAAATAGTTTTTTTGGGTTTGCCATTAACCAGAGCTTTTTTATGCTTTATTTGTTCCATTGTTAACCTCCTTATAAAAGTTAGTATAAACTATCTAACAAGATATCGATCAAGTGCAGATTGCTGAATATCAATAACTTCTTGAATTTTCATTTTGTTGAGTGTCGCGAGAAAATCATCATATTTATCAAAAGATTCGATGCCCATAATAAACTTGGCAGCCATTTCGTTTACATAAGTAGTAACGTCACTCATAATTTTGGAGTAGCGATCGTTTTCTTCTAGAGTCATAGTTAAAGTTTGAGGCATAATATAGGAATAATCCGCATTGCTAGCCCAGGTGTCCCAAGCAACTTGATATTGAGGATCGCTATACATCAAGGATTGATTTTCCCAGTCCCAAACCATAGCGCTATCGCGAAGCATATACTGTCTTTGAACTTCGTTAGTGGTTAGCCCATCTGGGTGATTCCAATAAAAATCAGTGTATTGATGCTTGCCGTTTTCATCTATATAATAAGTAGCGGACATATCATCTTTGCCAGTTCCGAGAGTTCCCCAAGATATTTCGGTAATACCTTCGGGGCTGTATAAATGATCAACCCACTGAATAATCTCGATAGGATTTTTGGCATTGCTCGAAATGTATGCAGGAGATTGGTTGAATGGCTCAACATAGTCTCTTAAATGAATCTGATCTCCAACATTAAGTACGGGATATGGGGTAATTAAGACTTCCACTTTTTCGTTTCCGAGCTTTACAGAAGTGGATGGAGCGGAGATGATACTATTTGCGTGCAGTACAGAAGCCCCCATAATTCCGGCATCAAAATCTGGGCGAATATCTTTAGCCTGATTCTTAGAAAGGTAATCTTGGTCTAATAGGTCCAGGTTATACCATTTGCTAAATAGCTGCAAAAAGTCTTTATACCCAGGTTCTAGAGGGCCAAATTTTACTGTACCATCGACGTTGATAAATTCTGCTCCGGGAGCTACGCCATAAGCACTAGAAAATGCGTAAAACAGTCCGCTAAATTCGTTGTTCGCGCCAAAGCTAAATGGAATTTTAACCCCCATATCTTTAAAGGCGAGTAGCATCTCTTCCCAGTCTGCAATAGTAATAGGTGTATCGAGCCCAGCTTTGTCTAAGAGTTTTTGTTAACCATAGGTCCGTTAAAAGGAAGCCCTTGCATTTCTGGGTCTGGAAGAGTTGATCCGAAGTATGCCAAAACGCCGCTGTCGGTATAAGCACCTTTTTTCATATCCTCCGAAGCATTAATGCGTGCCATATAGTTTGGAGCATATTCTTCAACAAGATCTGTGATATCTAAAATTACACCATCTGCTAATGCGCCGTCGACTCCTCCGCGATAATGAAGAGGTAAATTGTATCTAAATAAATCTGGCATTCCATCGTTTCCACCAGCCAATAAAAGGTTCATTTGAGACTTTTCTTGGCCTACGGGAGGGCTTACATAATCAACTTTCATTCCGGTTTGGGCTTCGAGTCGCGCAGCAGCAGGATGGTCGTTATGGTCTGTAACGGCTTTAGAAGTGATAGAGTGCATTCCGAGCCAATATTCAAATTCGCCAATTCCCTCAGGTCCATCGTGAACGACTGCCACTTTTTCTTCTTCGCCACCGCAGGCTACTAGAGATGTTGTTAGCAATACCGCTAATAATGCTGTTCGTAATGTTTTCTTCATAATTAATTCCCCCTATTGTTTTATTGTATTTGAAAATGTCAATTAGAATTTTGTTTGATACAGATATTCTACATTGTAAAAAAATTATTGTAAATCGGCTATTTTTTTCGATATTTAGAGCGAAATGCTAGTATATCAAGGATTTGTGTAAAGCGTCTATATAAAATCTTCAATATTTGCCACGTCGCGTTATTTTGCACAATCGAGAAAAAATGTAATTTTGAGGATGTTTTAAGGTTTCCGATATTTCCCAGGAGTAATACCTTCGTATCTTTTAAACACTCTAATAAAGACATCAGAGTTTAAATATCCAACATCTTCTGCGATTTGCTTAATTGTGAATTTTGTCTTTAATAAAAGGTCCTTGCTCTGTTTGATTCGATATATATGAATATAATCAGAAATATTTATGCCGCATTCTTTTTTAAATTTCTTTGACATAACTGATAAACTGATTCCAAAATTATCGGCAACCATGCTAACCGATAATGAAGAGTTTTTGTAGTTAACGGAGACAAACTGCTCAACATCTGCAGTAAAACTTGTTGACTTCATTTCTTTAGAGTAGTTGTCAAGTTGGTCTAAATATATATTTATAGCGTCAGCGATGTCGGTAACAGATACCTTTGTTTCAATGATATCATATAATTTTGCTAGATTATCTGTATCAGAAGAAGGCATACTCATCAAAATGTTAAGAATGCCATATAGCTTACATTTAATCACCATAGCCTGGTTTGCAAATTTACTTGTTAGTATATCGGTCATATTTTTAAGCATAATTTGAGCCGACTTATAATTTTCATCTGTTATAGCGCTTTGGAAGTTTTTTTCGTATTGGTAGTATTTGGTGTTGTAAGTATAATTTTTTTTACTATCAGATTGATATTCTTTGGTTGAAAGACCTGTCACAAGACATTGTTCTAATGCGTTCATTGCTTCATTATAAGCCTGATAAAGATCAAAATAGCTATCTTTAACATCGCTAGCGGCGGCAATAATTTTGATAGGGTCTAACTTACTTAATAAATTCTCGATGTTATCCATTAGTGGACCTTTATTATACGCATTTTGATCATAATTAATTATAAATACGATCATCCCATTCAAATAAATTTCATATATCATAGCATTTTGGTCAATTAGTTGTTCTATTTCTGCCATTATAACTGGAAAAATATTGTTAGGAGGCTTTGTGGTGTTTGCATATAGAATAGCAACTCGATATTTGCTATAGTTAAACTTTAAATTATGATAATTAATCAATTTGGTATAATTTTCTCTATCTTCTATTTCTGAGGTAATCAACCTATTAAGAAAATAAGTTTGCAAATACCTTTCGCTACTTTCCAAGGTGATTTCTAATTTCTTTTTATCAATAATAAGTTGAGTAACGGTATTATTTATAAATTGAAAAGCATTATAATCATCAAAAAAATTATTGTGTTCATTAAGTAATGAAATAGTATCTCCAATAGACTGATATTCTCTAACTTTAATGATTCTGATTAAGATATATAAAATAGCAGCAAATAAAACGATGCTAATTAGGGTAATTAAATTTAGTAGTGTGGCTCCTCCGGTTATTTTCTTAGAAGGCAGTAATAAAAAATAGTTATAGTTTGAAGTTGCGGAGCTAATTTGATAAGAAAAATAGTCATGGCTTCTATCAAGAGAAACAAATTCATTATTTTTGAGATCGCCTTCTGCCTTGTTTGCTAAATTTTGATTATTATAGTAGATTATTTCTCCGGATTTATTAGTAAGCACAAAAAGCGCATCATCGTCCAGGATCGTATAATCGAGGATATTGTCCAGCTGCCTCAAATTGATTTTGATAATAACGTCGATATTGGCAGATTGGATTGTATCAGCATATAATAGACTAGCAATATTGGTAGTATTTGTCATGTATATAGGTAAAATTTGACCGTTATAATTTTTATCTAAAAAAACTCTAGGACTTGGCAGGTGAGTAAAAAATTGTGTAATCTCATTTTCGGAAATAGCATCAATTACTTTATATGTATTGGGATTAAAAATAATTTCCTGATCTTCAAAATATATTAAATAACTTTCGATTAATGGAGTTGTTAGAAAATACGTTTCAAAATTATCTGAAAATTTGGCAAAGTTATAACGATCTTCTGGTGCAAGCGGTTCATTAGCTGTGAGTACACTTAGCGTAGAAGGAGAATTTTGAATATGTACTACAAAATCATTGAAATCTTGAAATTGTTGATCTAATTGTAGCGCAATGTGTTCTATAATAATCTGATTAGACTTAATCGCTTCTTTTTTGACTAAATTGGCGCCTTGTAGTGTTAAAATAATAATAGAACAAAAAGGAACTGCTAGTACGATTAAAAAATAAACGAAGATAGTTAAATGCCATTTTTGTTTCATATAATCCTCCTTTTTAAAAATTTATTTTTATTATACATGTTTTTGACTGATTTGTCATCTGAAATATTCTATAAATCAGTAATTTTTAGGCAAAAAAATAGAACCACATATTGAATTAATGGTTCTAATAGTATAAAACTAAATTTTAAATTTTTCTACTTGTTGATTTAAACTATCTGCCTGAGTGGCAAGACCCTTTCCGACTTCGGCTGTATTCTTAAATATTCGTGAATTATCATTAATGGCCGTGCGGAGAGAGTCCGTTTGTTTGATAAGAGTGTTAATAAGACCTTGTTGAAACTTGGTATTTTCTTGTTGTTCGATTGTAAGCTTAGTATTTTCGTCCATGCTAACGGTGATTTCCTCCAAGACTTTGGCGGTTTCGTGAGCAGTGTTTTCTCCTTTTTTAACACTTTCTAAACTGTGTTTAATAACTTCATCTATTTGGCTAACAGTTTCTGAACTCTTAGTAGCTAAATCTCTAATTTCATTAGCAACAACTGCAAAGCCTTTGCCAGACTCACCAGCTCTAGCCGCTTCAATAGCAGCATTCAACGCAAGTAAATTGGTTTGAGAGGCAATATCTTGTATGATTTTTGTGATATGAGAAACGTTGTTACTTGATTCACTGATATCTTGCATAGATAGTAGCATTCCTTCCATCATTTTGGAGCTATATTCAACTTTGGTTTTTGTATCTTGTAATGCTTTAGCTGTTTTTTCAACATGTTGAATATTATTATTGGTATTATCCGTAATTTTATTGGTTGAAGAGATGAATTCTGAAATAATATTTTCTTGTTCTTCAACTTTTTGAGAAATCAATTCAGAATCATTCAAAATTTGATCAGCATTGATGGTAAGTTCTTTTGTACTACTTTGAATTTTATGAATTACATTACCAATTTGGAGATTAATCTTGTTGATAGATGTTTCCATAACTTTAAAGGCACCTTGATAATGAATTTTAGGTTTATTCGTTAAATCACCTTCAGCGATAGATTCGAGATTTTCAGATACATCTGTTAGCAAAGCACTAGTGTTTTGAATCATATTTCGTAAGTTGTTTGCAACTGCGCCTAATTCATCTTGAGATGTGTATTCTACCCAAACATTGTAATTGCTTTTTGCAAGGTCAGTAATTGTATTTTGAATTTGTTTAAGAGGCAAAACAATAGTATTGCCAAGAAAACGTGAAATGACAGCGATTAAAAGCGTTGATATAACAGCTAAAACTATGGCAGTAATTCTGATGTTATTAGTTAAATTAATGGTTTCATCAATATCTTTTTTTGATGTTGAACTAAGTGTATATGTAAGTTCTTCTGAAAGTTCAATAACTGCTGCCACTGCGGGAGTGCATTCATTGATGATCATATATTCAGATTCTTCAAACTTATCAGAAGATATTAAATTTAAAATTTCCCCTCCTATTGTAAGCCAATGGGCAATTTCATTTTCATACTCTGTCGCATTAATATTGTATGAGTATAACTTTTGTTCTAATTCTGTAACCTCTTTTGAAAAATCTGAAATTTCTCGATTAAGTCTGGATTAATTTGTAAATCTCTGATATCTTTTGCAATAGATAGTATATCAGTAGCATGATTTTTAATGTCAGATTCAAGTTGATAAGAATTATCTATAAAATTTTCAAACTTTTGCCTAGACATTTGTAGGCCCCATATTAAAGACCAAATAATAGCTAAAGACATACCAGTTATTATTACATTAGATAAAATTAATTTTTGCCAAACAGACATATTTTTAATTTTATTCATGGCTTAATACTCCTTTCGAATTTATAACAAAATTATATAAAACTTTTGTAAAAAATACAATACCTAAATGAAAAAAAAAAGAATTTTATCTTAGTTTAATGATTTTTGGTATAAAAAATCGTATATTGCATTTCCCTATGAATTATGCTACTATAATTTTAAAAGCGGCTTTGGAGGTATATTATATGAAAATACAAGAATCGGCAGAAAATTATTTAGAAATGATACTTATACTGGGACAAAAATTAGGTCAGGTGCGTTCGATTGATATCGCGAAGGAATTGGGATTTTCAAAGCCTAGTGTGAGTATTGCAATGAAAAACCTTAGAGAGAATGGATATGTAGAGTTGGATGACCATGGCTATTTAGTTTTAACAGAGAAGGGAGTGGCTATTGCAACGAGAGTATATGAGAAGCATAATCTGGTGACACAGTTGCTGAGGTATATTGGAGTATCGGAAGAAATTGCAAGGATTGACGCTTGTAAAATAGAACATGATCTCAGTACAGAAACAGTAGAAAAATTGAAAGAATTTATAAACAAAATATCGAACTAAAATTATATGGTAAAGAGACTAATAAAGCCTCTTTATTTTTCGTTTGATCTATTAGTCTGATCTATTTTGAGCCAAGCTCTCACAATTAATATCAATATAGATATCACCATCAATTTTACAAATAACGGTCCTAGGACATTTATATCAACTATTTCTGGAAATATAAAATATAAAATAAGAATTGTGATTGCAGGGAAGGTTAATTTACGAGAAACCTTTTCAAAAAAGTTTTCCATTCAATATAATTATCTTTGAACTCTACCAGATCCATCGCCTTGAGCAAGTTTAGAAACTTCATCTACTGATACAAGATTAAAGTCACCTTCGATTGTGTGTTTTAAGCAACTTGCTGCCACAGCAAATTCAAGAGATTCTTGCATACCCATATTGTTAAGCATAGAATAAATAAGCCCCGCACCAAAACTGTCTCCGCCACCAACTCTATCGACTATTCTAACAGGATATTTTTTTGAAAATACAGTTGTTGTGCCGTCAGTGAGCATAGCAGCCCAATTATTGTCACTTGCAGTAATAGATTCACGCAAAGTTATGGCAACTTTTTTAAATCCAAATCTATCGATTAATTGTTTAGCAACATCAATATATCCATCATGGTTAATTTCTCCGCTAGTAATATCAGTATTCGCTGCGTGGATGCCAAATACATCTGCGGCATCTTCCTCATTAGCAATACAAACATCTACATAAGGCATAAGCTTAGCCATTGTTTCGCCCGCTTCTTGCTTAGTCCACAAATTTTTTCTATAATTTAAATCACAGGATACGATAATACCTTTTGCTTTACATACTTTGAGAGCATCTTCACAAATTTGAGGTAAATTATTTTTAAGAGCAGGAGTGATTCCAGTAAAATGAAAATATTCTGCACCATCTAAAATCTCTTCCCAATTGAAATCTTCTCTGTTAGCAAGAGCAATAGCAGAATTAGCTCTATCATAAACAACTTTAGAAGGACGCTGAGATGCTCCTTTTTCTAAGAAATAAATACCGACACGATCTCCGCCTCTTGTAATATGGCGAGTGCACACTCCAAATTTGCGAAGAGAATTTACGGCACCTTGTCCAATTTCATGTTTTGGTAATTTTGTAACATACTTAACGCTTACTCCGTAATTTGCAAGAGATACAGCAACATTAGCTTCGCCACCTCCATAAAGAGCAGTATATAGATCAGTTTGTACAAAACGAGTGTATAAAGGAGGAGCGAGTCTCAACATAATTTCTCCAAATGTTACTACTTTAGCCATCTTAAAAATCTTCCTTTCAATATTTTTTATATTTTTTTTAGTATTTTTTATATTTTAGTTAGCAACTAAGTGACAAGCAAAACCACCGATTTCGTCTGTAAAGTAAAGAGCAAGAACTTTGCCATCTTTTTCTTTAAGAGAACTGTCATCAAACTTTAATCCCATAAGCTCAAAGTATCCTCTAGCTCTTTTAATATCATTAACTCCAATTGCTATATGACCACATTTACCGCGACCAGGTTCCTTCATTATTTCAACTTCATCTGAAACAAAGAAAGAGCTATTTCCTTCTTTAGATTCGGCCATAAATACATCGGCGAAAAGAGATGTGATTTTGGCAGCATCTTCACAGCTAGAAGCATTGACACCAATATGGCGAAGCTTAATTCCAAGTGCAGCCTTAATAGCTTTTTTGCAAAGCGTACTAATTTCGTCAAATTTTCCTTCATCCATAAGATTATTTGGAACCATAAAAGAACCGCCACAAGCGATAATTTTGTTATACTTTAAATATTCACCAATATTTTTTTCGTTGATTCCACCAGTAGGCATAAATCTTATTTTGGTATATGGTCCGGCAAGATTTTTGATGGCATTAAGACCTCCATTAACCTCGGCAGGGAAAAACTTCACATCATATAAGCCAAGTTCCATAGCTCTTTCGATATCAGAAGCATTAGCAACTCCGGCGAATATAGGCATATTTTTAGATTGAGCATATTTAACAATAGTTGGATTTAATCCAGGGCTTACTAAAAATTCAACACCAGCCTCAATCGCATCATCAACTTGCTGAGTGGTGGTAACTGTTCCAGCTCCGACAAGAAGTTGTGGATATTGTTCTTTAATAAGTTTGATTGCAGCTTTGGCGTGAGTAGTTCTAAAAGTTACTTCCGCACAAGGGATGCCACCGTCTAATAAAGCTTTTGCAAGAGGCAAAGCATGATCTAAATTTTCAATTTTAATAACTGGTACAACACCAATTTTTTCAATTTTTTCTGTGATAGTCAAATTAAATTCCTCCTAAAATAAAAATTATACAAGCATTATAACAGATAAAAAATTTTTTTCAAGGTAAATTTTTCAATATTTTATCCATTCTCCATCAGATTCATATGCGACAATACTCTCTTTGAGGTCGCGAATTCCAATTTTAAAAGAATTGTTTACGGTTAAGACATTTATTGTCCACAACAAATTTATTTTATATCGAATTAAATGTCCGGCATCTTGGTTAGTTAAGTAAATGGTCTCGAGTACATCGATATTGATAGTATTATCAGTATTTACTTGAAATTGATCGATTCTGGTACTTACTTGAGCTTGCTCAATGATTTTGTTCTCAATAAACCAGTTATCAAAAGTGTCTGTAAATTCATTTATAAACTTATCATGAATAAAATCGTTTAAATAAGCGGGATTTTGATCCAAAATTGCTAAAGAATACTTATCATAAAAACGTTGGATAAAACTTAAAAACTGATCTTCACCATATGGAGATAAAACACCCTCAGATTCGTATAGTAATAATTCATTCTCTGTATTTGCAGGAGGAGTGGCGGCTATGGGAATAGTTGAAGCTAATACAGTTACTTGATTATTATAATGTAATATTATGGTAAAAAATCCGATAATTGTTCTGGTTATAATTTTGTGATATTGATTGTTTTCTGTTTGTTTTCTAACAAGTGTTTTTAGAAATTTTTGCATAATGTTCACCTTTATATTAATTAGATTTTAAAGAGTATAAGCTATGAAAGAATTTTTATATTTTGTGTAACAATTTTTTTTTGCTATGCATACTATAGTAGGAGTATGGATTTATTTTTTGAAAGGATGATGGTATGTCATTATCAATTAGTCATATTTTAATTTGTTGTGCAATAGTTTACGTTCTGTATAAAGAATACCCAGAAAAATTTGAAGCAATCAAAAATTTATTTACAGATACTATAGCAGGTAAAGAAACGTATCTTTTAATAGGTGTAGTAATTTGTTTTTTATATTTACAAAATGAATTAGATTTAAAGTTACTATAATATAGGTGTGATATGACATATTCTAATTATTATCGTCTATTCGAACTACTACTCTTTAGAAACCGATGGACTTGATGCCCCAAATAATGGTAGTAGCTTTGTTTTGTGTTATTAAAATTCTATACCTTTTCTAGCATCCACGTTATTATCTATTGGATGCTTTTCTTTGTGTATATTGCTTACATAATCGCTTAAAGCTTTAATTTCTTCTGGAACAATTCGTCCAGTCATAATAATTTCAGTATAATCTTTCTTTGATGACAAAAACTCTGCTAATGCATCTACACTATATAAATTATTTTCAACTACACCTAATATTTCGTCTAAAATAAGCACATCACATTCTTCGGTTTCTATAACTTTGCGTGCAAATTTCATGGCAGTTTCAACTTCAGTTTTGAGCTCTGCTTTTTCTTCATCAGAGAGTGTGCAAAAAAATCCTCGTGGTTTTTCAAAATGAAAGATTTTAAAATTTGGCTCCAAAGTTTTTAAGACTGATATTTCACTCGAAGTGTTACTTTTTAAAAACTGAATCATAATAACTTTTAAGCCAGCACCGATAGCACGTACACCAAGACCAATACTAGCAGTGGTTTTTCCTTTTCCATCTCCACAATATACTTCTATTAATCCATTGTTCATAATTCACCTCAAATAATATATTTTGTTTAGTATAAATTATATTTGGATTAAATGCAACAAAAAAAGAAGCACTGCTATTAACAATGCTTCCTTTATGTAGTTCATATGTTATTCTTCTATTATATCTTCTTTGGGTTTATTGTTTTCATCGCTAATTTCCATTTTAGAAATAGAGACTTCATAGGCAGTTTTTTGAATTACTTCACCGCTCTCTAATTTTTTTTGATACGTTCTACTTTGAATTCTGCCCCAAATTTCAATAGCATCTCCTGTTTTTAGACTGTTAGCAAATTTGGCATTTCTACCCCAAGTAATACAAGGAATATAATCAGATTTATGATAAGATCTATTTACTGCTAATAATATGTCAGTAATCTCACGACCAAAAGGAGTTGTTCGATACACAGGATTTTTGCATACAAAACCTTTTAGGTGGAGAGTATTAGCGTTTTTAACTAGTTCTTTTTCTTCCACTTCTTCTATTTCAAGAGCAAATAAAGTTAGTATTAAACGATTTTTTCCTTCTTCATATTGGTTATATGATCTGAATTGTCCAGAAATTTTAAAAATTTTACCTAAAATATTATCTTGAGTAGGTAAAAGTCTTTCAGATATTGTAATCGGCACAATGTCCGTTGATTCGCTTAGACGAGGTATTTCTATATTAAAGTTGTAAAATCCTTCTCCATAAACCTTATGACTAAAAACCGTCTCGGTTACCGCTTTTCCTATTACTTGTACTTCATTATTCTCTAAAATATGATCGTTCATTTAGCACCTCTTTCTTGTTTTCTTCACAAATGTTTTGTAAACAGTATCAACTGTCATTTATAGCATATGTGACACATGTTAAAATATACCACCATTTGCAAAAAAATACAAGTGTTTATCTGCTATTTTTTTAAATTTTATTGTAAAGATAATGTTTTTCCTAAATCTGATGTTGCTTGAATTTTTTTATTATACAGTAATATGAAATGTTTTACAATATATAATTTAGACATAATCTTATTTTAGTAGGCTGCGTATTCAGGTTAATATTAAAAAAAAGAATAAAATATTTTCCATTTTTTTCACAGCAAAAAGAAAAATTTACATTATAGTTTTTTTTGATTTTTGGACATAATAATTATAAAGGGGGAAATACAATGCCTAAATTATTAACAGAAACTGAACTAAAAAATACTTTATTAGAGTTTAAAAATATATTAAGCGAATTTGACTTTTCGATTCTTAAAAATTTAATATTTTTCAATCAAGAATCTTTTTTTCTATATGTTGAAAACGTTAGGAATAATCCTTTTAAAAAACAATTTACACTGATAAATGAAAAATTAGATACATTACAGCCATATTTGCCATTTGTAAAGACAGAAAGGGCAGCTGAATTTTTGGGTGAAATTGCAAAGGCAACAAGCGAAGCAAAGTCCAAAGAAATTAAACTAAGTTATACAACTAAGCTTAGGCAAGATTTTTTTGAATTTACTAGAAAACTAAATAGCAGTATTCAATGGGATAATATTTTTAAAACCTGTGAAGAAATCAGGCTACACAAAGAAGAAACGGCTCTTATGGCTACCTGATTTGGAAACAAAAATGGGCACAAATTGTGGGGTGCTCATTTTTTAATTTAATATTATTAAATTATAGCAATATCTTGTCTGTATTGCATTCCATCAAAAGAAACTTTTTGCACTTCGTGATAAACTTTGTCTCGCGCTGCTGCTACCGAGTCTGCAAGCGTGGTAACGGCAAGTACTCGCCCTCCACTTACAATAATATCTGCGCCGTCTTGCTTTGTGCCAGCCTGAAATACAAAGCCATCAACAGTATCAAGCCCAGAAATTACACGTCTTGCCGAAACGGCATAAGCGGGGTATCCTTCGCTAGCAAGTACAACTGTAACCGAGCATCGCTTATCCCATTCTAGATTTATTTTGTCTAGGCTACCACAACTTACGGCTTGTAATACATCTAATAAATTTGTTTTAAGACGAGGCAATACGCTTTGAGTTTCTGGATCGCCAAATCTTACATTAAATTCTAAAACATAAGGAATATTGTTTACAATCATTAATCCAATAAATAATACGCCTCTAAAATCTAAATTTTCCTCTTTGAAACCATTTATAATAGGTTCTAGAATGGTTTTGTTTAAATTGAGTTTATCGTTGATTATTGGATTAGGAGAAAATCCGCCCATTCCGCCAGTATTGTCACCTTTGTCGTTATCAAAAATTCGTTTATAGTCTCGAGCAGTTTCCATAGGGACGATTATGTTTCCATCAACAAAACAAAGTAGTGATGCCTCGACACCGTCAAGATATTCCTCTATTACGAGACTTTCGCCAGCCCCTTTAAATGTGTCGTTAAATATGTTTTTGATAGCTTGAGTAGCTGCAATATAGTCGTTGCAAATCAAGACGCCTTTGCCAGCTGCCAACCCATCGGCCTTGATAACGACAGGCAAATTAAAGGATTTTAGAGCTTCGAGAGCTGCAGCGATTTCGGTCTTTGCAAAACTTTGGTATTTTGCAGTAGGAATGTTATATTTGGTTAGAAATTCTTTAGTAAACTTTTTACTACCTTCGAACATTGCACAATCTTTAGTGGGTCCAAATATTTTTAATCCTCTTTCAGCAAATTTATCTGATATTCCAGCAACTAACGGAACTTCAGGGCCAACGATGGTGAAGTCAATGTCGTTTGTTGCAGCGAATTCGACGATCGCATCTACATCTTCGGGGCTAATATCCACGTTGATAGCATCTATTCCAGGATTTGCTCGTGTACAAAATAACGTTACGTCATCGTTTTGTCTATTGATGCATTCGCATATTGCGGCTTCGCGACCGCCATTTCCTACTATCAATACTTTCATAAGTTTTTCACCTTCTAAAATTAGTATACTATCTACCAATAAATAATGTTCAATATCGGCTAATATTCGTGCTTGTAGTGATTCTGGAGTTTCATCCGTTGCTATTTTTAGAGATCGTTGCAAAATAATTTTGCCGGTATCGATGCCTTCCTCTACAAAATGAACTGTGGCTCCAGAAAATTTTTCGTGATTATCAAGAACTGCGGAGTGAACGAAGTGTCCATAAAATCCTGCTCCGCCATATTTAGGAAGCAACGAAGGATGAATATTGATGATTTGACCTTTATATTTATTAATTAATGTTGGTCCTAATATTCTCAAGTATCCTGCTAAAACGATCAAGTTTATATCAAAACTCTCTAATATATCAATAATTTCTTCTTCACCTGCAGCGCCTTTTTTGGATACTACAAAACTTGGAATATTATGGTTTTTTGCACGAGTTAAAGCGTAGGCATTTTTTGTATTAGATATCACGCAGCAAATCTTGCTCTTATATCTATTTTGCTGGTCTATCATAGCTTGTAAATTTGTGCCAGAGCCCGATACAAAAACGGCTATATTAAACAAAAAATCAATCCCTTCTTATTAAAAAATAACTTCTTTATTCCCAGGTACAATTTCTCCAATTATGGTAGCAACTTCTCCTGCCTCGGCTAAAATAGCGATTGATTTTGCCGCATCTTCTCGTCCAACAGCAACAACCATTCCGATTCCCATGTTAAATGTATTGTATAACTCCTTTTGGGTGAGGTTTGAAGCTTTTTCTATAAATTTATATATTGCTGGTTTTTTTATCGTTTCTAAATCGATTTTAGCGGATAAATCAGAACTAAACATACGCGGAATATTTTCGATAAAGCCCCCACCAGTGATGTGCGCCATTCCTTTGATAGTAACGTCTTTTTTTAATGCAAGAATACTATTTACATATAATCGAGTGGGTTTTAGTAATGCCTCGCCATAAGTTTGTGCAAGATCTTCGCTATATTCGTTGAGATCGATTTTGGTAATATCTACCAATTTGCGCACCAAGGAGTATCCATTGCTGTGTATACCGCTAGAAGCAAGTCCAATGAGAACATCGCCCTCTTTTAAATTTTTACCATCAATCATATCTTTTTTATCAACTATTCCAACGCAGAAACCAGCAACGTCGTATTCGCCAGTCTTATAGAATCCAGGCATCTCCGCAGTTTCGCCGCCAATCAATGCGCATCCGCTTTCGATACAACCTTGGCTAATTCCTGAAACAATTTCTGCTATGGCATTGGGCGAAATCGTTCCTGTGGCAATGTAATCAAGAAAAAATAACGGGGTTGCTCCAGAGCACAATATATCATTCACACACATAGCAACGCAGTCAATTCCAATTGTATCGTGCTTGTTCATCATAAATGCTAATTTCAGTTTTGTGCCAATCCCATCAGTTCCAGAAACTAAAACGGGTTCTTCCATACCTTTAAAAGCAGCTAAGCTAAATGCTCCTCCAAAACTTCCAATATCAGTGAGCACTCCAGAAGTGAACGTGCTTTTTACCTTCTCGCTAATAGCAGCAACAGCTGCATAACCTCGTGTTACATCAACACCAGCATCTTTATAAGTAATCATAAAATTGCCCCTTTAAATTTATATTATTAGAGAGTGCAGTTGACGCCACACTCTCTGTGGTTTATACCGGTATTTCTATTGGATAATTTCCGTTAAAGCACGCTCGGCAAAACCTGCTTTGATTATCACAAACAGCTCGAAGTCCTTCAAGTGAAAAATAAGTCAAACTATCTGTACCAAGAGAAGTGCAAATTTCATCAACAGTCATGTTAGCACCAATTAAATTTTCTGAGTCTGGTGTATCAATGCCATAGTAGCAACAGTACTTTACAGGAGGCGATGTGATGCATAGATGGACTTCTGTTGCGCCAGCTTTTTTCACCTCGTTTACAAGTCTTCTTGCAGTGGTGCCTCTCACAATTGAATCATCGATCAAAATTACTCGCTTGCCTTGCAAAATCTGGCGCAGTGGCGTTAATTTTAATTTAACAGCAATCTCGCGCAATTCTTGAGTGGGTTGAATAAAGGTTCTGCCTACATAGCGATTTTTAACAAGACCTTCCATATAGGGGATTCCCGACGCTGCTGCAAAGCCAATAGCACCAGGAATTCCAGAATCTGGTACAGGAATAACAAAATCTGCTGTTCCCTTAAACTCTTTTGCAAGCAACTCGCCAGAGCGCCTTCTAAATTCAAACACACTCACTTCGTCGATTACACTGTCAGGGCGCGCAAGATAAATCATTTCAAAAATGCAAAGTTTTTTCTGCCCCCAATGGGTCGCAGGAATACTTGTTAAGCCGTTTTCATCGATAATAACAACTTCGCCCGGCATCACATCTCTTATAAATGTCGCATCAATAACGTCTAACGCACAGCTTTCAGATGCCAAAATATAGCTTCCATCTTCTAATCGTTGCCCTATACAAAGAGGTCTGATGCCATTGGGATCGCGCACTCCGATTAATTGATTTTGCGTGGTAATAACTAAGGCATAGCCACCCTTAATCAGCCCCATGGTATTTTTGAGTGCAGAAACAATTCCCTTTCGATATTGTCGTGCAATCAACTGCAAAATAGATTCAGAATCGAGGGTGGTATGAAAAATTGCACCTTCTTCTTCTAGCATATCACGAATGCTTTCTCCATTTGTTAGGTTTCCGTTGTGCCCCAAAGCAATAGCGCCGTGTTTATATTGCGCAACAACAGGTTGGCAATTGTTTAGTTCTTTAACTCCAGAAGTGGAATATCTCACGTGTCCGATCGCTATTTTTCCTTTTAAGTTTTCTAGTTTTTCTTCGCTAAATACTTCGGAAACAAGACCCATTCCTTTGATAGAGTCGAGTTTTCCGTCTTTATTAGTAGTAATTCCAGCGCTCTCTTGTCCTCGATGTTGAAGAGCATATAGTCCATAATACGCAAGTTTTGAAGCCAAATTTTCATCATTTACATAAATGCCAATAACTCCACATTCTTCTCGTAGTTTATCCATCTTTATCTCCCTAATGCCTAGTAACGCGGTTTAACATTTCCTGATAAACTTCTTCTACTTCGCCAAGATTTTGTCTAAATCTATCTTTATCAAGCTTCTTGCCAGTGGCCTTATCCCAAAATCTGCAGGTATCTGGAGAAATTTCATCTGCTAAAATTATGTCCCCATTCAATCTACCGACTTCTATCTTAAAGTCGATCAATTTAACACCAATAGTATTAAAATATTCAGATAATATTTCATTAACTCTAGTGGCTATATACGCGATTTTTTCAAGCTCGCGAGGAGTGGCAATATCTAACGCCAACACTTGAGAAGTATTAATCATAGGGTCGCCTAGTGCATCATCTTTTAGGCAAAATTCTAAGGTTGGTTGCTTTAATACAGTTCCTTCTGCAACACCAAAACGTTTTGAAAATGATCCAGCTGCAACATTGCGGATGATTACTTCTAGAGGTACTATAGAAACAGCTTTAACCAAAGTTTCGCGTTCATTTAATTCTTGTATAAAATGAGTTTTGATACCAGATTTTTCTAATAATTGGCAAATACGATTGCTCATAATATTATTTACTTCACCTTTGCCTGCAATCTCGCCTTTTTTTTCTCCATTAAATGCTGTTGCAGAATCTTTGTAAGAAACAATATATTTATCTTGATCACTTGTTGTATAGACTCTTTTTGCTTTACCTTCATATAACAATTCTAATTTTTCCATATATATATTCGCTCCTTTTAATTATTGAAACATTTCTGAAACTTTTTTGTCTTTTTCTATTACTTTTGCGGCCATATTTTCTTTGTAATCTTGAAGCTTTGCGGCAACGCTTGGATCAGATAGACCAAGAATCTGAAGCGCTAGTAACCCTGCGTTTAAGCCCGCATCAATTCCAACGCAAGCAACAGGAATACCCGGAGGCATCTGGACCATTGCTAACAAGGCGTCGAGGCCATCCAGTACTTTTGCAGAAACAGGAAGGGCTATTACTGGCAATGTGGTATATGCCGCCAAAACCCCTGCTAAGTGTGCTGCTTTTCCAGCGGCTGCGATGATAACCCCAAATCCATTCGCCTTTGCATTTTTGGCAAACTCTTCTGCAATTACGGGAGTTCGATGGGCAGAAATGACACGAACACTCACTTCTACACCAAATGATTTTACTACTTCTACTGCGGGTCTAACAACTTCCAAATCGGAGTCGCTACCCATTATAAACGCAACTTTCATTATATCCTCCTATTTAATTTGATTTATATATATTATCTAAAGTATTCCACTCCTGCTGCAAACAATTTTTGGTTTTTATTTCCAGAAATATTTTTAAGCACATTAGTATCAAAGCGCTCGCTATGCCCCATTTTGCCAAGTATACGCCCATCAGCTGAAACAATTCCTTCAATATTATAAAGGCTTCCGTTTGGACTTGCGCCTCTATATGCGTTGCCTAGAGCGTCCACGTATTGGCTAAAAATTTGTCCGTTGTTTAGTAGAGTTTTGAGTGTTGACTCTGCCGCCATAAATCTGCCTTCACCATGTGAAATCGGGATGCTATAGAATTCGCCTACTGTTAGATTGCTTAACCAAGGCGACTTGTTGCTAGTGATTTGGGTGTTGGCAATCGTGGAGATATGCTTTCCGATGGTGTTAAATGTTAGCGTAGGTGAGTCAGATTCCATTGTTACAATTTCTCCATTTGGCAATAACCCAAGTTTCACTAGTACCTGAAATCCGTTGCATATGCCGATCATTAGTCCGTCGATTAGTTGGTGTGCGACCGCTTCTTTGATCGATTCGTTTCTGAAAACTGTTGCGATAAATTTGCCGCTTCCATCGGGCTCGTCGCCTGCAGAAAAGCCGCCTGGAAAGGCTACGATGTTTGCTGTTCTGATGGCTGTTGCGAGGGCCGTTGTTGCGTCTTCGATCTGTTTTGCAGTACGGTTTAAAAATACTAGTTGCTGAACTTCGGCACCTGCCGCTTCAAATGATTTTTGCATGTCATATTCACAATTTGTTCCAGGAAAAACGGGAATCAGAACTTTAGGTTTTGCCACTTTGTTCTTTGCTGTATAGACAGTTTTTGTCTCGTATAACTTGATTGGTGCTGCTGATTTATCTGCATTGTCAAAACTTTTGAACACATCATTTAGCGTTGAATTGGTAGTGCTTATAATAGAATCGAGTGCAAATTCAAAGTTGTTAATTGCCATCTTTGTAGTTGCATTGGTTGTTCCAATTACTGTAAATATATCAGTATTAATTTGCGTTGTTTCTGATACTTCTAATATTATGTCGCCAAAATATTCAGCCAATGGGGAAGCAGTTTTAACTAGGCAGCCAATTTTGTTGCCAATACACATTTGTGCCAGTGCATAGCTAATGCCGCCATAGCCTACTGCGTAACTACTTTTGATTAAACCTTCTTTTATATATCCCTCAAGGAGTTTATACGCAGTTTTGATATACTCAAAGTTTGGCATTTCATACTCATCGCGCGGTATGTGTAAATGGAGTATATACGAATTTTTATCTTTAAAGCTTCCGCTAACACAGTTTTTCGCAGAACCAACACTACAAGCAAACGAAATAAATGTTGGTGGTACTGTTAACTCGCCAAATGTTCCAGACATACTATCTTTGCCGCCTATCGCTCCGATGCCTAGATTTTTTTGCGCAACCAAAGCACCTAGTAGAGTCGCAACAGGCTTTCCCCATGTACTAGGAGTATTGCCCAAGCGTTCGAAATATTCCTGAAATGATAAATAAATTTTATCGAAGTTTCCTCCTAATGCGATTTGTTTTGCAACAGATTCTATGATGGCATATATGGCTCCGTGGAAAGGAGATTTTTCGCTAAGATTTGGTGAAAATCCATGGGTCATATATGTTGCAGCGTCGGTGGATCCTGCCAATACAGGAATTTTTGATACCATGCCAATTTCTTTTGTAAGCTGGTAAAATCCTCCATAAGGCATTAATACGGTACATTTGCCAATGGTATTATCAAATTGGGAGGTCAACGGCTTCTGAGAACTTGCATTTAAGCTTGCAAACATTTTATCAATATCCGATTTTGAAACTTTTGCCGGTGATGCTATAGCTGTTGCCGGTGCCACATACGCATCGACTACATTTTTGACTCCAGCACTGTCCAAAAACTCTCGCGAAATATCAACGATTTTCTCCGATCTCCAGGTCATTACAAGCCTTCCGTCATCTGTTACATCTGCAACTGCAACGGCACTCAAATTTTCGGCGGCACATAAATTTAGGCACAGCGCAACGTCCTCTGGTGCCACAGCCACAGCCATCCTCTCTTGTGATTCAGAAATTGCAAGCTCGGTTCCGTCAAGTCCTGTATATTTGATTGGCACCTTGTCGAGATTGATTATCAAGCTATCTGCTATCTCGCCTATTGCAACGCAAACTCCGCCTGCGCCAAAGTCATTACAACGCTTAACACAAGCAGTGAATGCTGGATTTCTAAATAGTCGTTGAAGCTTTCGTTCTTCTACAGGATTACCTTTTTGTACTTCAGATCCACATAGCTCAATGGATTCTTTGGTGTGTTCTTTAGATGAGCCAGTTGCACCTCCGCAGCCATCCCTGCCAGTTGCTCCTCCGATTAATAAAATCACATCTCCAGCTGCAGGAGTTTCGCGGCGTACTTGTGATTTTGGTACCGCACCCACTACCGCACCAACCTCTAACCTCTTTGCTTTATAGCCGTCGTGATAATATTCTTTGACTTCACCGGTGGCGAGTCCGATTTGGTTGCCGTATGAACTGTACCCATTTGCCGCGACAGTTGTAATCTGGCGTTGTGGAAGCTTTCCAGGAATAGTTTTGTCGACGCTTTCTGTGGGATCGCCAGCACCAGTAATTCGCATTGCCTGATATACATAGGCTCTGCCAGAAAGTGGGTCGCGAATCGCACCGCCCAGACATGTTGCTGCGCCACCAAAGGGCTCGATTTCTGTTGGATGGTTATGAGTTTCGTTTTTAAATAGGATCAGATACTCTTCGTTTGCTCCATCAACTTCTATCACATCTTCTATAGTACAAGCGTTAATTTCATCGGACTCAACCAAGTGTGGTAATTTTCCTTCTGCTTTAAGGTATTTTACAATCACAGTGGCCATATCCATCAGGCATACTTTTTTGGTACTGTCGCCTCGTAACTGATGGTAGAGCTTTACGGCTGCTGCTATTGGAGTGTTTGAAGCACAATCTGCTACATCGATATTGGCAATTTCTGTCATAAACGTCGTATGCCTGCAGTGATCTGACCAATACGTATCAACCACTTTGAGCTCCGTAAATGAAGGATTGCGATGCTCCGATCTAAAATAATCGCGAAAATATATTAGATCTTCGGCGCTCATAGCCAAGCCGTTTGCATTTCTAAATTCGGCAATTGCGTCATCAGTTAAATCGATAAATCCATCGAGAATAGCGACATTTTTGGGTGTGGGATGATCAATCTTAAGAGAGGTGAATGTATCGAGGGATACGAGTTCTTTTTCAACCTTATTGATGAGATGATTTTGGATTTTGTATTTATCAGTTTCGCTCAGATTTCCAGCAATGCTATATACTGTTGCTGTTTTGACGGTAGGCTTTTGTGTACTATCCAGTAGTGAGATGCACTGCTCGCATGAGTCGGCTCTTTGGTCATATTGCCCATTAAGAAAGCTTGTGGCAAATGTGAAGTCGTCTGGTGTAGTTGGTAATTGCTCATATATTATATCTGTTTGTGGTTCGCTAAATATAGTTACCTTAGCTTTTGCATAAACATCTTCTTTTATATTTTCGACATCATATCTATTAAAAATTCGAACATTGGTGACAGTATCGATGTGTAGAAAACTGATAAGTTCCTCAGTGATTTTTTCTGCAAAATTATCGATACCTGATTTTTTTTCTACATATAATCTATAGATTGCCATTTCATACTCCTTGTATATCATTTTCACTAAGAGTATCATTGTTAAAAATAATTGTCAATATATTTTTGGATTCGATGCATAATAAGAAAGACCATCGCACTTATGGTTTAGTGAGACAGTCTCAATTTTGGGTTATGCTTTTTGTTTTTTGGAAACGATATCGAATATTACGGCCGCTAGCAATACAAGTCCTTTAACGACCTTTTGATAGTTTGAATCTACACCCATAATAGACATCCCAAGGTTTATAACGCCCATTAGTAATGCGCCGACGATAACTCCAGGAACGGTACCAACTCCGCCATATGCAGATGCGCCTCCGATAAAGCAAGCGCTGATCGCATCCATTTCGTAGTTGGTTCCATAAGTAGGTTGCGCAGAAGTCATACGAGCAATGGTTAGCATTCCGGCTAATGCTGAAAGTAGACCCATGTTGGCATATGCAATGAAATAGACTTTGCTAGTGTTGATGCCAGAAAGTCGTGTTGCCTTTTCGTTTCCCCCCACCGCATAGAAGTGGCGCCCGATAGTGGTTTTGGATGTAATATATCCATATAATGCGACAACGACGGCAACCCAGATTAGTGCCGTTGGTACACCTTTGTATTGACTAAATTGAATTGCGAAAAACATGATGGTCGCAGCAATTAAAACTACTTTTATAGTCACTTTTATAGCAGAAACGTCTTGCCCTATTGCTCTCTTTTTTGATAATGCAAACCACTCGAATCCCACGTATGCTAACGAGGCAACGATTCCCAAAACTATAGCAAGAATATTAATCTCCGAGCCACCAAAAATATCAGGTATGTAGCAATCCGCTCCACCACCAAACATCTGTACAAACGTTGTGTGAGATGCTATTGACAGTGTTTTGCCTTGCAGAACCACGTTAGAGAGCCCTCGAAAAACTAGCATTCCCGCAAGAGTCACTATAAAAGGAGGCACTCGTACAAAGGCAACCCAGTAGCCTTGCCATATTCCAATTAAGAGTCCAACGCCAAGCATAAATGCAATTACTAAAATGATGTTCATATCGCTGGTAAGCATCAGTGCTCCCACCGCACCCACAAAGCAAACTACGGATCCAACAGATAAGTCGATGTTCCCTCCTGTTAATATGCATAGCAACATGCCCACTGCTAATACAAATACGTATGCGTTTTGGGCAATGAGATTTGTGATGTTTTGAGGCATTAAAATTTTTCCGCCAGTTTGAACGTTAAAAAAGATTACAACAAATATTAAAATCAAAATCATAGTATACTTTTGAATCCAGCTCAATACTTTTGCCTTTCCCATTGTAATGCTCCTTTCCTTATTAATGCTTTAATATAGCAGACATAATTTTCTCTTGCGTTGCATCTGCTTGTGAAAATTCACCTACAATTTTACCTTCATTCATAACATAAATGCGATCGCTCATTCCTAATACTTCTGGAAGCTCCGAAGAGATCATGATGACAGACTTTCCAGAGGCAACCAATTCGTTGATGATAGTATAAATTTCGTATTTTGCACCGACGTCGATGCCTCGTGTAGGTTCATCTAAAATTAGTACATCGGGATTGGAGAAAATCCATTTGGAGAGTAATACTTTTTGCTGATTACCACCCGAAAGGTTGCCTACCAATTGTTCAACGCTGGTGCATTTGGTATGCATTTTTTTTGCGAAGTCTGCAGCGATGGTGTATTCTTTGTCTACATCTATGATGGTATTGGTGGAGACTGCAGATAAGTTTGCGAGAGTGGTGTTGGTTTTAATGGAGTTTGACAGAATCAGCCCGTTGCCCTTGCGATCTTCTGTAACATAAGCAAGGCCCATTTCTATTGCTTGGCGAATGTTGCCGACCTTTTTTTCTTTGCCGCCCAGCTTGAGAGTTCCAGAGATGCCTACTCCGTAGCTTTTTCCAAAAAGGCTCATGGCAAGTTCGGTTCTTCCGGCACCCATTAGACCAGAAAATCCAATCACCTCGCCTTTTCTTACATAGAATGATGCGTCGTCTACAACTTTGCGATCTGTGTAGATAGGGTGATGGACTGTCCAGTTCGCAACCTCCATAGAGATTTCGTCTGAAATGGTTTTGTTTGTTCGCTTAGGAAAACGATCGGATAACTCACGCCCAACCATTCCGCTGATTATTCGATCTTCGGTAAAATCATCAACGCCTTTGGTCAAAGTTTCGACGCTCTGGCCATCACGAATTATTGTAATTTCGTCTGCAACATAAGATACTTCGTTGAGCTTGTGCGTAATGATAATGCATGTCATCCCCTGAGCTTTAAATTCCAATAATAAATCGAGAAGCGACTGAGAATCTTGCTCATTGAGAGAAGAAGTTGGTTCGTCGAGAATTAGTAGTTTGGCATCTTTGGCGAGTGCCTTTGCGATTTCAACCAGTTGCTGTTTGCCAACCCCTATATCACATACTTTTGTGCGAGATGATTCTGTAAGACCCACAGTTCTTAGGTGCGCATCAGCTTGTTTATATGTAGAGTGCCAATCGATGGCAAACTTTTTTCCTCGTTCATTGCCTAAAAACATATTTTCACCGATAGTTAATTCCTGAATTAACGCAAGTTCTTGGTGAATAATTACGATTCCTTTGGATTCACTATCTGTAATTTTGGTGAATTTGCACAAAGTGTCGTTGTACATAATTTCGCCAGTATACGAACCATATGCGTATACACCACTTAAAACATTCATCAACGTAGATTTTCCCGCACCATTTTCTCCAACCAAAGCATGAATATGGCCTCTTTTAACTTGTAGATTAACATTATTAAGAGCTTTAACT
Organism: Candidatus Epulonipiscium viviparus; assembly: GCF_030708075.1. Lineage (GTDB taxonomy): Bacteria > Bacillota > Clostridia > Lachnospirales > Cellulosilyticaceae > Epulonipiscioides > Epulonipiscioides viviparus. The sequence goes on from NZ_CP117982.1 coordinate 2,937,952, forward strand.
GCAGAAAACGTTTTTGTAATATTTTTCATTTCTAGTATAAAATCAGACAATAATATCCCTCCTTTAAAAGAGGAATGATCAACATCCCTCGGGGTCACTGTTTATGGTTGAACTTCTTCTGGAGTGTAGTATCCAGTATCGATAAGCAGTTCTTCATAATTATTTATAGTTGCAATGACAGGCTCACATAAATATGAAGGAATTATTCCGGTTCCATTATCATATGTTGTGGTATCGTTAATAGGAGGTTCGCTACCTTTCATAAGTGCATCTACCATTTCGACAGTTTTTTCGGCCAGCATACGGGTATCTTTAAATACTGACATCTCTTGCTTGCCTGCAATTATATTTTGTACAGATACAATATCACAATCTTGGCCGGTAAGAAGCGGATAGTCTCCATCATATGAAGATACCAAAGCATTAGCAACTCCCTGGGCAGTGGAATCGTTTGAGGCTAGAACGATATCTAGGTCTTCATCTGCATAGTATGATGCCAATATATTTTCAAAGCGAGCTTGTGCGGCATCGGTTGCCCAGTTGGTTGTGGCAACTTCAGTTTGCTCGGTCTGACCAGAGAGGCATTCGAGTGTACCCGCGTCTAGGTATGGCTGCAGAACGCTCATGGCACCGCCGAAGAAGAAATTAATGTTGTTATCGCCAGGGTCTCCTGTAATAAATTCGATGGTATAAGTTTCATCAGTAGAGTCTAAATCTAATTTATTTACAATATACTCACCTTGCTTCACACCAACGTCCCAGTTGTCAAATGTTGCATAATAGCTAATCGCATCTGTGTCCATAATTAGACGGTCATACGCAATAACTTCGATATCGTTTGCCTTTGCTTGCGCCATAACAGTTCCCAAGGAAGAGCCGTCAATTGAGCCAATAACAAGGGTTTGGACGCCGCTAGCAATCATGTTTTCGATTTGAGAAACCTGGGTTGCGATATCATTGGCAGCGAATTGTAAGTCGACAGTGTATCCAGCTTTTTCGAGTTGAGCCTTCATATTTGCTCCGTCCTGATTCCAACGTTGTAAATCTTGAGTGGGCATAGAGACCCCAACAAGATTGCTTGTATCGACAGGAGTACTGGTATCGGCACAGGCTGAGAGTGCAAAGGTTATACTAGAAAGTAACGCTATTGATAAAAATTTTTTCATAATTTCAACCCTTTCTGTTAAATTTATTATTAAATAATAGAATACAATTTATATAATGTCAACATGTTTTTAACAATGCATACAAAAATATAATATATCGTATCATAAATGTCATTGCAGTAAAATAATACAAAGAAATGAGAAGATTAATGAATAAACTACAAATTAGAACAAAAATAATTTTAATTTACATCGCAGTGCTTATTTTGACATTTTCTGTTACTGCCATTGCGATTGCCAATATCACTCAACGATATATCGAACAAGAAGTTAGAGGGGCAGGAAAGCAAACAATCAGTGCATTAGCCGAAAATTTGAATTTTATATTTGATAATGTTACGCAGTTTTCAAATTTAATATATTTTGATGATGACGTACAAGAATCTTTGATTAGCATCTCGCAAGATTATATAGAGCCTAAGATCAACAAAGAGATAAACCAGAGTTTGAGCAATATTATTTTATCGGCCGACTACATTGCTAGTGCTTTTGTATTTGATAAATATTTGAATTCATACTCGGCATATAAAGTGGCGCCAATTTATGTAGACCCCCAAAAAATTACTCAAACCGATTGGTATACGCAGATGAAAGCGGCAGATGGGAACGGATTTTTTGTGCATCGAAGCGAAAATGTGCTGCAGTTTCCGTATAGAGACGATTTAAACTATATTTCATATATACGCGAAATAGGTAATAAAGAAAATTACGAGCCTATTGCAATATTATTATTGACTATAGAAGCCGAAACATTTCATAAGTTTTTTGATAAAGTGAGTTCGGCATATGATTCACAATTTTTTATCGTTGATGCGACAGGCGAGTTTATAATTCCTCCCAAAGAAAATGTTACGCAATACCAAAATTATGTTGCGTTCGATATGAAAAATGGCGAAGTAGTTACAGTCGCAGATCACACGGCGGTGGTTGTAAGCAAAAAGTTACCCCATGCAGAATGGACATTGATGGGGAGCTTTAAGATTCGTAACATCGGAAAAAATATTCCATTTTATGCCATAATCATAGGCATTATGCTGTTAAATATAGTGGTTGCGGTGTTGTATTCTGCTGAAGTAAACCGAATGATTTTCGATCCGCTAGATGCTATTGCATTGCACATGAAGCTGATAGAAACAGGAAAATTTGTTGAGATGCCAGTGGAGCTATCTGAAAACGAAATAACTCGCCTAAAAAAAGTGTTCAATCATATGGCAGCTTCTATAGAAATGTTGATCGAAAAGGTAAAGGAAGAGGAACACGTCAATGCTAAAAGCGAGATCAATCTAATTCAAGCGCAAATTAATCCACACTTTTTGTATAATACATTGGATGCGGTATCGGCACTGGCATTAATGGAGGATCATAAAAAATGTTTTCAGATGGTGCAGGCTTTGGGAAAATTTTACAGAAATAGTTTAAATAGTGGGCGAGATTTTATAACAATTGAACAAGAAGTGGCGAGTATAGTTAGCTATATTACGATTCTAAATATACGTTATGATAATAAAATTCAATTTTCATATGATATAGAAGAGGAGCTAAAGCCTGTAATGATGCTAAAATTATTGCTGCAACCAGTTGTGGAAAACGCTGTATATCATGGCATAAAAGAAAAAGAGGGTAGCGGAGCTATTCATATCAAGATTTATCGCGATGAAGATGAAATCATTTTTATTATTACGGATGATGGTTGCGGAATGGACGATGAGCGAATAGAGCAGGTACTAAACGGCAATGTGGAGAATTCCGGATTTGGCATATACAGTCTAATTCAGAGAGTCAAGCTATATTATCATATAGAAAATCCGATTGCTATTTATAGCGAAATTGAAAGTGGCACCGAATTTATAATCAGAATTAAGGTGGTGTAATATGATAAAGGTATTGCTAGTAGATGATGAAAAATTGGAAAGAGTTTTAATACGAAAGGGGTTTGATTGGGCAAAGCATGGGTTTGAAATTATTGGTGAAGCTTCTAGCGCTGCAGAGGCGTTAAAATTTATACAAAGCAGTATTCCGGACCTAATTTTAACCGATATAAATATGCCACAAATGAATGGATTGGAGCTTACGGCAAAAATACGAAAACAATTGCCGAACTGCCAGATCGTGATCGTAACAGGATATAGAGAATTTGATTATGCGCGACGAGCATTGAAGTTGGGGGTAACGGACTTTTTGCTAAAGCCAATTAATATGGAAGAGATTGCGGCGTTGGTTGAGACGTTGAAATTTGATGCGCAAACTAAAAAGGCCCCACCAAACATCACGAATACGATCGAGGTAATAAAGGCAGAACCCACCCAAAATAAGAGGTTACACAAAATTATTATAGAGGCACTAGATTATGTTAGCACCGAAATCTATAATCCGGATCTCTCTCTAAAATTAGTGGCAGCAAAAACGTATTCCAACGAAAGTTATCTAAGTAGGCTGTTTAAGCAAGAAATTGGAGTTAGCCTGATAGAATATATTACGCAAAAACGAATCAACGAGAGTATTAGGTTACTAAACGAAACAGATTTGAAGGTCTATGAGGTTGCAGAGCAGGTGGGATTTCGTGATGCGCACTACTTTGGAATATGCTTTAAAAAGCGTACCGGGCTAACTGTTAAAGAGTTTAAGAGCGGCAAAGAGATACAGTAACGGGAGGAAAAGTATGAAGAAATTTTTATTGCTAATGGTACATGGAATGATTACAGTATGTTTTGTTTCATGCGCAGCGGAGGTTTCGGATGTAGAAGAAAATTCAGAAAATATAGTAAATCTAAACGTGTGGCATCAGTGGACAAATGAATCTAATCAGCTAAAATCGCTTTACGAAGCTGCAGTTGCCGAATATAAGGCGATGAATCCAAATATTACCATTACTACCAAAACGCTATCAACAGAAGCGTATAAAACCAAGATTGCGGCAGAGTTTGCGGGGAGAGCGGATAGCATCGATATATTTTATTATTGGGGAGCGGGGACAGCAAAAAAGTTGGTTGATGCAAACAAGCTATTGCCTCTGGATGAATACATTACAGATCTAACAAAAATTTTGCCTGGCGCAATTTCAGCGTTTGAGTTTGATAATAAAGTATATTCATTGCCATCATTTTCGTGGGTGATGTCTCTTTATGCCAACACAGAGCTGTTTGCTAAGGCGGATGCGCAACTGCCAGCTACATACGATCAACTGCTTGTTGCCTGCGAAAAATTGAAAACTTTGGAGGGGGTAACGCCAATCGCATCGGGTGCAAAAGACGGCTGGGATGCGGCATTCATCTATCAGGCACTGGTAATGAGAGAAGTGGGAGCTGCAAATGTAAATAGTATGCTAAAATCTGAAGCAACATTTGGAGATGATCCAGGTTATGCCGAGGCTGCAGCAAAAGTTGTGGAGCTAGTGGAGATGGAAGCATTTGGCGAAAATCCGCTAGAGAATGGCTATGATGCTGCCAACATTGCTTTTATGAACGGCGAGGCAGCAATGAGGATTACGGGAAGCTGGTTTGCAAACCAAGTTTATCTGAACGAAGAGTCACAAATAAATCCAGACAAAATCATAGCATTAGATATTCCGATAATAGAAGGGAAGGGCGAGAAATCAGATTATGTAGGAGGGTTTATAGAATCGTTTTGGGTGAACAAAAATACGAAACACAAAGAAGAGGCAGCCAAGTTTGCGATATATATCAACGAGCAAATGGGTATTGCCGCATATGAGACAGGCGCTGGATTTAGCGGATGGGATGTTGAAATGGACGAGAGAAATCTCAATCCACTGTTAATTCAAATCAAGGACTTGCTAGCAGAATATAAGACAGGAGTTTTTGCTTGGGATACAGCACTAGAATCAGCTGCAGCGATGGTGCATAACGAGCAAGTGCAAACGTTATTTGGATCCGACGCGAGCGTTTCCGAGTTTATAGAAGAGCACCGGGATCTGCTAAATAAGTAATAGGATGCGTCGCCGATTCGCACCCTACTTTATGCGTTTGTGTATCATATAGGCAAGAGTAGAACTTGACCAGGATAGATTAAATTCGGATTCTCGATAATGTCACTATTTAATTCATAAATTTCGAGATATCGACTCGCATCTCCGTAGATATTTTGCGCTATAGTAGAAAGGTTGTCATTCGGTGCAATGACGTATTCATCTACAAAATCAACATCTATTGTATTATCAGTATCTATCAGCGGATATATTTCATCGATATTTGGATGCATACTGTCTAAGAACGGATAGGTAAGATTGAGAGCATTCTCATTGTAAATACTTCGATATGGAAGTAGCAAATCGCCCTCTAAAAACTCCGAACTAATTGCGTGGGTTTCTGGGTTAATCAAAATCTTACCGACAGTATTAAACTCGTCTCCCGTGTAGGTTACGATAACATCTTCGTCGTTTGCGTTTTGCACCAAGAAATTGCTCATCTCGTTGTCGGGGTTTCCGTCTATCATAGCGTCAATCCCAACAGTGTTTGCGACAACATCCACTGATCGCCAAGGCCTTAAACCTAAATCATCACCCAAATGTGATACTGCAATTACATAGTCCGCACCATCTGTAATGGCGGCGTTAACCGATTCTTGAACGCTGTCATACAAATTGTCGGCACCAGTGTCCCTTCGCGTGATTCCTACAAATGCTACATCAGTATCGCCGCTTCGAATTATTGTGGGAGAATCATACACAGGCAAATCAACTGTGGTCAATTCTTTTAATTCATCAGCATATACCGAAATGCCAGTATACCCAAGTTTTTCGTCTGCATTCCCTCTATAAAGTATTACGATATCGTCATTATTTACTGCTGCATAGTTGGAAATTCCTCCGCATGCTAAAGTTAGTGCCATTAAACCAAAAGTTAGACTTCTTTTCATAATGTCATTCTCCTTTGCTGTAATCTGACTTGGTAATCTAAAGATAATATTCACACACTACTCATTTGTCCTAGCCTTTATAGTATGGATTGCTAAGAGTATAGATATACATGCCAGATGTTTGTATATTTGAGAAACCTTGGATAATCAAAGCTATTTGGAATACTGCACCACCAGCTGCTGGATGTGTAATGGGGTGGTGCCGCAACAGCCACCAACATAAGCATTGGGGATTTGGAGCGCGTATGCCATCTCGGCAGCAAAGAACTCGGCGTCGGTCGCATAAGAAATCTCGCCATCTACACTTTGAGGTAATCCTGCATTGGGCTTTATTATAATCGGCCAGCTAGATTTCGCGGCAAATTCCTGAACCACTTTCGCAAGATTCGTTGGAGTGTCGGAACAATTTAGCCCGACGGCAACTACATTTTTAAATTTGCTCATAGCTGCGAGAAAGTCGTCGACACTATTGCCCATTATGGTTTTTCCGACTGGCAAGAAAGACATCGCCGCCAAAATCGGTACATCATAATTATCTGCAACAGCAACGGCAAGTTTTAGCATTTCGACATCCATAAAAGTTTCGAAAAATATATAGTTTGGCTTTTGTGAGATTCCGCTGGCCAAAATTTCGGCATATATCTCGGAGCATTCCTCTTCAGACAGATCTCCAAACGGCTCTAATAACGCGGGGAGAGGTCCGATATCAAACGCAACTTTGGCAGTATCGGTATCTGAAATGGCATCAAAAGCTATTTGTAGCCCGGCCTCAATAAGCTCTCCAACAGCGTAATTCGTTTTGGCAGCAGAGATCCGATTCACACCGAATGTATTGCTAGCAACGATTTGAGCACCAGCAGCAACGTACTCGCGATGAAGCTGTGCAACCAAATCGGGGTGAGTGAGATTAAGTTCAAAAACATTGGCACTAGCAGTCTGTAAAAGGTTGGATCCTAATGCTCCGTCTAAAAATGTGATGTTCATAATAAATAACTCCTTCAATAGTAATATTAAAATTGGTGTTGCCGCAGTAGTTGAAGCATAATCGAAATCGCATGCTGTAGCGTTGGCCGGATGATTAGGAGTGAGTTACAGTTTTGTGAATGTGAATTTGTCGATGACGAATGTTGGGTTGACGCCTTCGCACGTGATGGTGTATGCCCCAGGATGCAAATCGAGGTTGGCCAGCTGGCGCGTAACGGACTCTCCAGAAGTATTTCCGCTTTGGATCGTGGTTACCAGGTTGCCGTTTATATATACGTTACAGCTGGTTTGCGAAAGGCCGGGCATAGAGCAATTAAATGTGGCATCCAATTGATAGGACCCCTCGTTGGCAAATGCAAAAGTGTGCGTTTTGCCTGTAAACGAAAGCTCTGTGGTAACAATTTCCAGCCCTTCTGTCGAGATATCCTGCGCTACTAGCGGTTGCGGCTTTCCGAAGATTAGTTCATCTCGTGTGATTGCAACAGTGGCTTGAGCAAATTTACAGATGTTTTTAGCAGAGCGCTGTAGTTGGGCAATCGATAACTTTCCGCTGGCAAGGTCTTCGGGAATATTATCTTGGCTGATATTACTTCCGGCACCGAAATTTCCTACTACCATATATAAATCGTTTTGCGCGCGTACCATGCTGGAAACGTTTTGTCGAGTGCCTTCTCCGCCATCGATGCAATCATTCATTTTTGCCCACCAGTCAGTCATCACTATGCCGTCAAAGCCCCATTCGCCTCGCAAAATTGTGGTGTTCAAATCATAGTTTGATGCAGTCCAAATGCCGTTGAGAGGATTATACGCTGTCATTACGCTCTTAGCATTTCCTTCTTTGATAGCAATTTCGAAGCCTTTTAAATAAATTTCACGCACGGCCCTTTCTGAAACTACTGCATTGACTTCGTGACGATGCGTTTCCTGGCTGTTGCAAGCAAAATGCTTTAATGTTCCCTCGGCACCGCCCTGGTGAACTCCGCGAACTACTGCGGCAGCCATTTTTCCGGTCAGCAATGGATCTTCTGAAAAGTATTCGAAGTTGCGGCCATTTAGAGGGCTTCGATGTATATTTAATCCAGGACCGAGTAGTACATCGACATAATTGTTCTTGAGCTCCTCGCCTTCCATAGTGTAGAGTTCTTCGACTAAGGCTTCGTCCCACGTTGAAGCGATGAGTGTTCCGATAGGAAGCTGAGTTGCAGTGCGTCCGCTTTCCATCCTGATGCCCGAAGGTCCATCTGCAGCACACATAAGAGGGATTCCCAAATCGTCTCGCAGATGAGTAGTGACCCCACCAAAAGCAGATGCAGTGCCCGGAGTGACTTGCGGATGACTCATTCCTTCGCCACGTACTATGGCGGCCAGATCGTCTGCAGTTAGTTGCGCAATGAATTTTTCCATATCAGATTCGGTGATAACATTTTTGAGATTAATTCCTGCGTCACCAGTGATTGCTATTGCTTGAGGTGCCATTGCGGTCATGCGTGCAGCCAAGTCGACAGTGCGTGTTGGAGCGGCTTCGTATGCAACATTACCAGATGCATCGGGCCTAATTCGATTAAACGATGTGGTTGGAGCAAGCGCTTCTTCGAGCTGGGCAACAATCTTTGTGGAGTCGAGAACCAAACTGGTGTCAAATACGGCGATAACAGTTTCTCTCACACTGTTTCCAACGTGAAAAATGTATTCACCAGCTTCTAATACATACGCAGATTTGTGTCCTGTCGCCCCCGAGTCGTCATATGAAGCCATGCTATAAAACGGGATGGAAATTTTTACCACAGTGGATTCGTGAGGTGCAAGCAGCGGAGTCTTGGCAAAACCCACTAAGCTTCGGGTAGGCTTTCCTAGTTGACCTTGAGGTGCTTGCAAATATACCTGAACAACCTCGCGACCCGCATATGCATCGCCAACGTTGGTCACTGTTGCTGTAATTTTGGCAGTCCCGGCATGAATAGTTCCAGTAACATTGCTGATTGTAAATTGAGTATATGATAACCCGAAGCCAAATGGATATAAGACGCGATCTGCTGCAAAAGTTTCGAGATATCTGTATCCAACATAAATATCCTCTTCATAAAAGTTTTGGGTTGCGCTGCCATGATTTTTAGTTGATGGGTAATCATCGATGGTCGTCGCAATAGAGTCGGGCAACTTGCCGCTAGGAGTTAGATCACCAACTAGTACATCGACGATAGCATTTCCGCCCTCCATTCCGCCGTGCCAAGAATAAATGACCATATCGATTTTGTCATCAACCCAAGACATATCGATGATATTGCCTACATTTACGATAACGCCAACCTTAGCAAAATTGGTTTTGACAACGTTTAGCATTTCAATTTCTGCTGCAGTGAGAAAGTAGCTTCCCTCTGCTGCCATATTGTCTTTATCTTCTCCAGCAGTTCGACCGATCACCACAATTGCTTTGTCGTTTTGGTTAGCAGCAGCTTCAACGGCAGATGCTTCAAGCGGCATTTCGATTTGGCACCAAGGTTCGCAGGCCCAGCCACCGCCGCCATCATCAAATGGATTTTGAGCAAGCCAAGTATCATATAGATGTTTGATATGTGTATCGATTGTTACGAAATTTCGTGCAGCCAAACTATTTATGAGATCAGTTTTATATTCGACGTTAACAGCGCCTCCAGAGCCCGTGCCAGATCTATAATAATCTGCTTGGCATCTACCAAATACTGCAACTTTTTCATCTTTAGCTAACGGCAAAAAGTTAGAGTTGTTTTTTAGTAGCACAGCGCCTTCCGCAGCCACTTTTCTAGCAAACTTCGTGAATTTAGATGCTTTACTTTTCATAGCATTCTCCTTATTATAATCAAATTTTTTTGGAATACACATAATTATAGCATTCTTCGTAGAAGCAAATATATATGGAAGAATGGATTATTCTTATGTAAGTAATTACTTATAAAAACGTTTTTAATATAAAAATACTATATATAATTTTTGCAGAAATGTCAATAATTAATTTCGATAATTAACAAAGAAATTTTGTTAAACAGATTTGAGTCGACTCGCGAATAATTAAGTTGGTAGGAATTGTGTGGCTTTGCGTGGCAGTTCCGTCGATGAGATTGCAAATAACTTTTACCGCAACTTTTCCGACTTCGGAAGCGCAAGGGTCGATGGTGGTGATTGGGGGGGTGTAATAGGCACTTTTTTCTATATTGTCAAAGCCGACGATGCTGATATTTGAGGGCACGTGGTATCCTGCAAACTTGAGAGCTTCAATACAACCGCAGGCCATTTGATCGTTTGACGCAATAAGAGCAGTTGGCAGATGAATATTGTGAGAAAGCGCATTGGCCATTGCTTTATAGGCAGAAGATTCCGAGAAGTCGCCATGTAACTCTAAGATGGAGTGGCACTGACTATCTGCAACTGCTTGAAGATATCCTTTATAGCGCTCCTTGTTGTCATAATTGTTTTGGTATCCATGAAGAAATCCGAAGGTTTGATGTCCGAGCTGGATAAGATAATTAACTGCTGTGTAGATTCCTTGCATATTGTCCATCACGACGCTGCGAATAGTTTTGTATTCAACCTGGCGATCGAGAAAGACAACGGGCATTTGCAGATCCCGAAAGACTTCCAAATGTTTTTGTGTAATTGTTTCGTTTAAAATGATAGCACCATCAACTCGTTTGCCTAAAATGGCCCGAAATGATTCTTCGGCATTATTTTTGTCGTTTAAGAAAATGATCAACCCGTAGCCAGCTTGTCGGCATTCTTGATGAATAGTATCTATAAGTTGATTGAAAAATGGTCCCGCAACACTGGTCAAAAAGATTCCGATGAAGCCTGTTTTTGTGCTTTTGAGAAATTTGCCATTGAGATTTGGTGTATAATTTAGTTTTTGTACAGCGTAAAGCACCTTGTTTTTGGTAGCTTCGCTCACGACGTCAACATTATTTAAAACGTTGGATACAGTGGAGATTGCGACGTTTGCTTCGCGTGCAACATCTTTGATTGTAGCCATTAAATTTTCCTCCTTATGTTTTTTAGATATTTTTCCTTATTTTAACTGTAATTATTCATGTGTGCAATAAAAAAAGTATGACCAGAGCCATACTCAAATTGGAGATAATTAAATTGAAATAATATTTGTTACATAGTTTCGAAATTTTGTGGTGGCAGCGATATAATCAGCGTCTGCTTTAAAGAGAACTGAAGTTCCTAAAACACCGATATCAGCGCCCAAATTATAGCAATTCCGCGCATTTTCGAGAGTTATATTGCCATCGACCTCTATTAAGATATCTCGATTTTGACACATGTTTTTGACGGCTGAAATTTTAGATAATTGACTTGGGATAAATTTTTGTCCAGCAAAGCCAGGTTCCACAGTCATAATAACGATAAGATCTACGTAGTCGAGTAAATATTGAAGTGCCAATGGATCAGTTTTAGGGTTTAGTGCAATTCCGCCTTTGATGCCAAGCGCTCTGATTTCATTTAGTAGCCGAATGGGGTTGTTGCAAGTTTCGAGATGAAAAACGATATAGTCGACATTGAGTGCGGCCAATTTTGATATGTAATCTTGAGGATTGGTAACCATTAGATGAACATCAAGGGGCTTGGTAGCGATTTTTTGTATAGCAGTAAGAGTGTCAAAATTGAGAGATAAATTTGGAACAAAATGACCGTCCATAATATCAATATGATACATTTCGATATCAGTTTTTTCTAATTGCCTGATGCTAGCCTCTAGATTTAATAAATCGGCACACATTAAAGATGCGGATATTTTCATAATGAAAGTACCCCGCTAACCTCTAATTGAGTGATCATATCGATTCGTTTTTGGTGTCTACCGCCTTCATAACTGGCGTCAAGCCACTCCGACACAATCATCTTTGCTAATTCGTCGGCAACAACTCGAGATCCTAATGCTAAAATATTGGTATTGTTATGCTCGACAGATAGTTTTGCAGAGTATGGCTCGGAGCATACAACGGCTCTGATGCCATGAATTTTGTTGGCAGCAATGGAAATTCCAACGCCGGTGCCACATATAAGTATGCCTCTATCGGCAACGCCAGATGTAACGAGTTCACTTACCTTCGCGGCAGGTATTGGGTAATCGGTTCTATCATTGTTATTTGTCCCAACATCAATAACCTCGATATTTTTTTCTTGTAGATACTTCATAATATAATTTTTTAATGCGACAGCCACATGATCATTGCCAATTGCTATTTTCATAATATGATCCTCCTTGATAAAAATATAAGATATTAGTATATTAACTATATCATACGCTTTGATAAATGTCAATATATTCCAGAAAATTTCATAATTTATCCATAATATTTCAGTTATTCAAAACGCAGACTATGCGATGTTAATTAAAGAGATTGAGGGTTATTAATTATTGAATATGTTCATAATATGTCAAATCAATTCAATGAAATGCAAAGTATAATCGGATCTGAGAAAAAACTTGAAATGGCATATGTATTTTGTTATTGTATGTATATAAATAAATAGCAAAGGATGGAACGACAATGATACCAGAACTAAGAAAAGAGCAAATATTAAAATTATTAAATCAAAATGAAGTAATGTTTATGAAAGATATATCAAAAAGTCTAAATATTTCGTTATCAACAACACGAAGAGACTTGCAAGAATTGAGCCAAACATTTCCGGTAGAAGTGATGCGAGGCGGTGCAGTACGTATAAAAAAGTACGAAGGCGATGACCCGATATCTCAGAAGCAATTTTTAAATACAGCGCAAAAAGTCATAATTGCAAAGAAGGCGTGTGCACTGATAGAAGAAGGCGACAGTATCTACATTGATGCAGGGACAACAGCAACGACAATGCTTGATTATATGGAGGATAAATACTTAACGGTAGTTACATCTTCTATATCGATTTTGGACAAATTGAACTGTAAAAAGATAAATTATATTTTGTTAGGAGGAGAGATACGCAAAGACCAAGCATCTGTGCAAGGAACGTTAACTGAGAAAATGATTTCAAATATGTATTTTGACAAAGTGTTTTTAGGAGCCAATGGCTTTGTAGAAGGTGAAGGAATATATACCTATAATGCAAAAGAGGCATCAAAAAAAGAACTTTTGATAAACCATTCTAAAAAAGCCTATGTATTAGTTGATAGTTCAAAGCGCAACAAAAGGAGTTTTATGAAGATTGAGAATTTTTATTTGTGTACAATATTAACAGAGGAGTGATCTAAAATGGTGACAATGAAAGATGTAGCAGAAAAAGCAAAAGTATCGAGAGCTACGGTATCACGAGTGTTATCGGGACATCCGTCTATTAGCCCAGAAACACGAAATAATGTGATGTATTGGGTGAAAAAACTCAAGTATCAACCCAACAAAGTGGCACAAAGCTTGGCAGGAAATAAGACGTATATCATAGGAGTGAGCATTCCAAATTTAAGCAATCCATTTTTTTCTGAAATAGTAAATGCAGTAGAAGCCGAAGCAACGAGAGTGGGGTATAGCATAATTATAGCAACACATGGGAGTAATTTGCACAGAGAAAGCAATATTATTAATACGTTTTTTATGAGGAGAGTAGATGCCATAATAGCAATTCCTGTAGATTATGCTGCATCCAAAAAAGCACTAATGCGGTTTGAGATTCCTATAATTTCGGTTACAAAAAAAATCGAAAATTTGGACAGCGTACTGGTTTCCCATGACAAGGGAGTTGAAGAAATAGTAAAACATTTTGTGAGTTTAGGGCATTATAATATCGGTTATATTGGAAGAGTAGCGAGTGAGAAATTTTTATATTTACAACAAAGCGCCAAGATTTTGGGAGCAACAATTACTCAGGTGATTGAGCTTAAAACTAGCGTAGCAATCGATGAATCTTCGACAGTTACGAGTAGTATCAAAGAAACAGGACTGAACTGTACAGCGATTTTTGCCCACAACGATATCGCAGCTTGTGATGCCATAAGGAGTTTAAATTCATTAGCGTATCATGTTCCAAAAGATGTGGTGGTGGCAGGATTTGATAATACTATCCTTGCATCAAAGATGGATCCGCAGTTAACTAGTATAGCGCAGCCAACAGCAGAGATAGGAAAATATTGTGTAGATATAGCGGTGGATAAGATTAATGGATTAGCCGCAGAAGTTGCACAGATAGAAGTAGAGCCTCGATTGGTTGTTCGCGCGTCTACCGCATCGTCGATTTTAAAATAATTGTTATAGTGAATAGTGTATAAAAAAAGTTAATGAAATTGTAAATTAGTAACGAAATTATGTTGATTTGGAAATTTTTGTTACAATTCTATTTACAATATTAAATTTTTGCTTTATAGTATATGAAAATATTATTATATGCAAAAATGAATCCGCGTACATAGTTGCATAATAAAAAAGAAAGAGGGTATGTGTATGAATTACGTTGAGGTTGCAAAGCAAATTTTAGAATCTGTAGGTGGGTCAGAAAATATTATTTCTATGGCCCATTGTGCAACGCGACTGAGATTAATCGTGGCAAATCGTGAAATAATCGATGATGATGAAGTAGAAGCGATCAATGGCATTAAAGGAGTATTTTTTAATGCCGGGCAATATCAAATCATTTTGGGAACGGGAGTTGTAAATAAGGTATACGAAGAAGTAGCCAAGTTGGGAGTAAATACATTAAATAACAAAGAGATTGTTGCACAAAAAAATACTAAGAAGGCCTTTATTAGAACACTGGCAGATGTTTTCGTTCCGATTATTCCTGCTATTGTAGCAACGGGATTATTTTTGGGGTTAAAAGGGCTCATATTTAATCCAGCAGTTTTGGAAGTTTTTGGCCTAAGCATAGATAGCTTTCCAAGCTACATAATCACATTTATCTCTATACTCACTGAAACTGCCTTTGCATTTTTACCTGCATTGGTGTGCTGGTCAGCTTTTAGAGTTTTTGGTGGAACACCTGTTTTGGGAATTTTATTAGGCCTTATGCTAGTTTCAAATGCTTTGCCAAATGCATATGTGGTAGCAGATCCAAACAGCGGCGTGACACCAATTATGGTGTTTGGATTTATACCGATGGTAGGGTATCAAGGAAGCATTATTCCTGCATTAGTTTCTGGATATGTAGGATCTAATATTGAAAAATATTTGAGAAAAAAAATCCCGAATGCGTTAGATTTAGTGTTTACACCATTTTTAACATTGTTACTCTCGGCTTTTCTAGCATTGTTTGCAATTGGACCTGTTTTTCATGTCGTAGAAAATCTTTTGTTGGATATTGGAACAGTAGTTATGGGATTGCCTTATGGAATAGGCGGATTTATTATTGGATTTTGTTGGATGTTTATCGTTATCACCGGTGTACACCATGTATTTAATGTGTTAGAATTAACATTATTGGCAGCGACTGGGCTAAATCCATTCAATGCTATTATTTCGATGACAGCAGTTGCTCAAGGCGCTGTGTGCCTTGCTATAGCCAAAAAGGCCAAAAAGAAAAGTGTTAGAGAAATTGGACCCTCGGCAACAGTTTCAGCATGGCTAGGGATTACAGAGCCGGCAATCTTTGGTGTAAATATGAGATATAATTTAAAACCTATGTTAATAGCATCGATAGTATCAGGATTTGCTGGGGTGGTTTGTATGCTAGTGAATTTGGCGGGAACGGCTAATGGGGTAACTGGTATTGCTGGAATATTACTATATGTTTATGATATTAAGCAGTTATTATGGTATGTTGGAATTTCAGTTGCAACTGGTGTGTTAGCGTATTTTTTAACATTATGGTTTGGCGTGCCAGATGAAGTAATGAAAGATGAATAAAAATAGAAGGGAATTAAAATGAATACAAAAAACTCTTTATCGAAATATAGATCAATAGATGCAGCTAGCCCTGGAGAATTAGAAAAAGTTCGATTAATAGTGTTAGAAGATAGGAACTATTTGCCTAAATACCATATTTATCCAAAAACAGGGCTGTTAAACGATCCCAATGGATTAGTTTTTGATGGAGACAATTATCATATATTTTTTCAATGGTATCCGTATGATAGTATTCATGGAATGAAACATTGGGCGCATCTAATTACAAAAAATTTTATACACTTTACAGAAATTGATCCTATTGTACCAACTCAAAGTTTTGAAATTCATGGATGTTATTCTGGCGGAGCATTATCAACAGAAGAGGGGTTGCTTTGTTTCTATACAGGTAACACGAGGCAAGGAAAAAAATTAGAGCGCATTAGTTATCAAAATGTAGCTCTTATAGATAAAATAACAGGAAAAACTCATTCAAAGCAATGTATTTTAGAAACTCCAAAAGGATATACAGAACATTTACGAGATCCAAAACCTTGGATACAAAATGGTAAAATTCAATTTATATGTGCAGCGCAACGAGAGGATTTAACAGGTTGTGCTATAATTTGTGAAATGGATGAAAAAACTACAAAGTTGCTGGGTGAATTAATAGTTTCTGAAATTGATAATGAAGATGTTTTTATGTGGGAATGCCCAGATTTATTTAAGTTAAATAACCAAGACGTATTTATATGGTGTCCTCAAGGAATAAAACCTAAGAAAAGTAGATTTAACAATATCTATAGTTGCCTTTATGCTATTGGAGATAGAAAAAATACAAAATTTACCACAAAACATTGGGATGAGCTAGACAGAGGGTTTGACTTTTATGCTCCACAGACATTTGCGGGAATGGATGACCAGATAATCTTAATGGGATGGGCAGGAGTTCCGGACGCGCAGTATCCGTCAGATAAATTTTCATGGCAAGGAATGCTAACAATGCCGCGAGTGCTGTGTATAAAAAATGATAAATTGTATCAAAGACCACACGAAGCCATTTATTCAATGGTTGACTTTGATAATAAC
This sequence comes from Candidatus Epulonipiscium viviparus, assembly GCF_030708075.1. Classification (GTDB taxonomy): domain Bacteria; phylum Bacillota; class Clostridia; order Lachnospirales; family Cellulosilyticaceae; genus Epulonipiscioides; species Epulonipiscioides viviparus. Next base: position 2,954,849 of record NZ_CP117982.1, read on the forward strand.
GTTAAATTTGTTCAAGGAATCCATAATCACTCTAATTTATTTCATTGCTATATTAGAAGTCAGATATTTAACGAAGAATTTGAGATAAATTTATTTGTAAATGATAACGAAGCGCTTAAATTGTGTTATAAATCTAATGTATTTAAAGTTGATAGAACTAAAACATTGCAAACAGATTTTATGAAAAAATATGGTAGTGTTCGTGAAGTTAGACTGGAGAATTTGAATAATTTTGAAATTTTCATTGATGCATCTATAATGGAAATATATCTGAATGATGGAGAATTTGTGTTTACCAGTAGATTCTTTATGAAAAACCCAAATAATAACTTTGAAATAAAAGGCAATATTGAACTAGAGATTTTCGATATAAGTAGCATCAAGTTGTGGATAGAATAGCACCACTGTTATGTTACTCGCTGTTTTTGTTATCAAAAAAAGTATGACTAGTGAATTAGCCATACTTAGTTACAAAAGTAAATCTCCAAAACCAAAATTTTTTTCCATTCGATTTGTGGTTAGATATTCATCTAACAGCTCATTGCTTTCCAATTGCATACATGCTCTAAAAATTTTAGCAGACATTACATTGGCGCCTTTGCCAATGATAATCAATTGCTCTAAGTGGTCGGAAGTTACAACGGTAATTCTGGCCTCTTTTACATTTTGATGAACAAATCTTTCGATATAATGGTCGGCGGTTTGCGCTTCTTTAGTAAATACTACATAGATATTGTGATATTTTTCCATGGTCTCAACGCCGCCCTTAACCTTGTATGCATCAAAGACAGCAATTATCTCGCATCTTTTTAGGGCTTGGTAGTTGGTAAGTTCGTCGAGTAACGCTATTCTGGCACTGTCAAGATTTTTATTCATTAATTCTCGAAAATCGGTGTGAGCAAAAATGACGTTATATGCATCGACAAGTATATACTCTTTCTTCTTAGCAAATTTATATTCTACCGCTTTGATTTCTTTTTTCTCTTTTGGTTCAATAACTTTTTTCCAGCTACGCTTTTTTTCTGTATTTGCGGTAGCCCTATTTATTATTTGATCTATTTCCTCTGCAGAAATACTATATTGTTCATACGAAGAAGATTTTTTCTCCGCTGTTTGTTCTAAATGCATATAGTCAAATACTTGATCCCAAGGTACCATAAATCCAGCTCCGTGTGAGCAAAATACGGAATATGCAGGGTTGGCTAGATCTGCATCTGCATTGTATGCGGCATTAGCAATGATTTCAGCTGAGTTATGTGCCTTATTGAAAGTACCAATTTCAAACGAAATGGACCCTAATCCTCGAGTATATGCTATAAGCTCTTTTTGATACCCTGCAATAGTACTAATAGGTGCTTGTCCTGTGATTATTGCAGTTTGATTTTCTATATTGGAAACAGAGCCTACACCATAAAATCTTTCGATATCGTTTAACGCACGACCAAGATTTGCTTCGGGTAGATGAATTACAAAATTATAATAGGGTTCTAATATAAGGGAATCTACTTGTTTTAGGGCTTGTCGGAGAGCTCGTCGGGTAGCTTCTTTAAAGTCATTGGGAGAGGTGTGTTTTTTGTGTGAAATTCCTGCTAAAAGAGTAATTTTAATATCTGTTAAAGAGTATCCAGCCAACATTCCTCTATGTTCATTATTTTTGAGATAAGAAATAATTTGTTGCTGATAATTTTTTTCTAAATTTTCGGATGCACATGCATTATGAATTACAATTCCGGTACCAGTTGGTTGAGGTTCGAGCTTAAGCATCACTTCTGCATAATGGCGTAGTGGTTCGTAATGACCGACCCCAACTGCCTCGTTTTGAATAGTTTCTTTGTATAGAACTGTTCCTTCTAAAAATGTAACGGATACATTAAATCGTTCCTTAATGATGCTTGTTAAAACTTCAATTTGCACCTCGCCCATAATTTTGGCTTCTATCTCCTTAATATCTTCACGCCAAATTATGTTAAGCATGGGTTCTTCTTGGTTTAATTGCTGTAGATATTCGTATAAAACTTTAATATTTGTTTCGTCTGTTGCAACAATTTTATAATTTAGTACGGGTTCAATTTTGGTGCTGTATTCTAAGCTTTCGCCGAATGTATCTCCGGCTTTGGTTTTGCTTAGGCCTAATACAGAGCAAACGTCGCCCGCAGCTACTTCGGTTGCAGTTTTATATCCACCAGATTCATATATTCGAATTTCGGTAATTTTTTCCACTAAATCTCGATACGATATAATTTCACGAACTTTTAAATGTCCGCCAATAACCTTAAGATGTGTAAGTCGATTTCCTTGTGGATCAAATGTAATTTTAAATACTTTGGCAGCAAAACACTCTGCATATGTCGGTGTAATCATATATTTTACCATTAAATCCAAAAACTCTCGAATGCCAGACAGCTTTAACGCAGAGCCAAAACATACGGGAAACACTTTGCGAGTGGCAATTAAATTTATTATCTGTGCCGTAGTTAATTTTGTAGTTTCGAGATATTTTTCGAGCGTGAGATCATCGCAAACTGCTACATTTTCTAAAAAATCTGTAGCAGTCTCGTCAAATGATACGCAATTGTCACTTATATCATTGTGAAGTAATTCTAGGATAGCGGCCTTGTCAGTATCCGCCTGATCCATTTTGTTAATAAAAATAAAGGTCGGTACGTTATATTTAGATAGCAACTTGGCTAAAGTTCGCGTATGTCCCTTTATCCCGTCGGTAGCACTAATTATTAAGATAGCATAATCGAGTACAAACAGTGTTCGCTCCATCTCCGATGCAAAGTCCACATGGCCTGGAGTATCTAATAATATAAAGGATAAATTTTGGTACTCAAATTGAGCTTGCTTAGAAAAAATAGTTATTCCACGACTTTTTTCCAAGTCATGCGAATCAAAAAAGGCATCTTTTTTATCCACTCTACCAGCAGTTTTAATTTTACCGCTTTCAAATAACAACCCTTCGGCTAAAGTGGTTTTGCCAGAGTCTACGTGTGCTACTAAGCCTATAGTTATTTTTTTCATTACACAGATGCCTCTTGGTCAAGTTCTTCGTTAATCCATTTATAAAATTCGCCCATTTTATCTTTAATAGTATCTTCATATTCTTCTTGAGTGCCATAATTCATAAGTGTTGTATATAACTCTTGCTCATATTCTTTCATTTTGGTGATTTGAGTTTTTATGGAATCCATTTCAGATACCATGTTTTTAGCTTCTTCTAATTTGTAAGGATTAAGCACCCATTCTTCGATAGTATTGATATACCTAATAGGTACTTCGTTGATTCTAAGAGTATCCTTAATTTTTTGTTCGGAAACTTGAAGCGTTTGTACATGTTGCTGATAATTTCTTTCATGCCCTTTATTTTTGAGATATTTAGTAAAATAGTTATCTAATTGTTCTACATTATTAATTCCTAGCTTTTTATATTGGTAATCTAAATATTGTTGCTGCGTGAAATAATGAATTTGAAACTTTTGTATATATTTAGCAGCTTTTTTTTGAAGGATTTCATTTCGAACTAATTCTCTTTCCAGTCTTTCCTTAGAAAAAATCAAAAAAAGTACAAATCCCATAAATGCTATTGAAATCATGCTCATATACACCCAAACACTCTCGCGAATTATTTGCATTAATGTGAAGGTTATTATAAGGCTGAGACCAAGTAATGTAAGGAAAAACATTCCAATTTTTTCTAAAGCTTCATATCCTACTAGCAGTGCTTCGCGGTCAATAACTAGATTATCTTTTTCAATGCGCAAATATTCTATGTTAGTTTTATATTTTGATGCTAAAGTAGATACTTCTTTTAATTCGTTTTGTAACACTGGAATTTCGCTTTCGTATGCTTCCATTTTGGACAATGCAGGATTATTTTTTATTAATCTAGTATTCAGCTTATTTTTTTCATCAGTACTATCTTTGTATCGTCCGGCTAATATCGTTAAATTGTTTTTGACACTTCTATCAAGAGATAAATACTCTTTTAAAGGTTCTTCCAAAGGGTATATGTTTTCCAATATTTTCTCTTGCTTCTTGATTTTTATAGCATTGGATCGCAGGCTAGTGAATAAACTGTCAATATCTAGATCATTAAAATTATTTTGATATGTTTCTTTATTTTTAGATAAGCCGATTTTTTTTAACCAACCCAATAGTTCTCCTCCTTAAAAAGGAGCTACGTCGGTAGCTCCGTTTAATTATGCCATATACATTTTCTTGGTTTCTGGATCTATCTCATCTAAGGCTGCAATTAAACTTAAACTGATTCTTTTTTCGGCCTTGTCTATTTTGATTATTTTTACTTCTACTTCTTGACCAGAAGTTAACACATCTTGAGGTTTTGTCGGGCGAGGGGTGCTAATTTGAGAGATATGAATTAAGCCTTCCACACCGTCTGCTATGCGCACAAATGCACCAAATAGGGCAAATCGAGTAACAATCCCTTTAACTAGTTGGCCTTCCTCCAAATTTGCAACCGTATTTTCCCAAGGATCATTGTTGATATCCTTAAGAGCCAGAGCAATTTTGCCGTTTTCTCTATCTATAGAAATAATACTAACTTCTACTTCTTGTCCTTCTTGAACAATATCTTTGGGGTGTTTAATTCTACTCCAAGACAGATCCGAATTGTGAATTAGTCCTTCTATTCCATCTAAATCTACAAAAGCACCATAATTCATAAGTTTGGTAATTTTGCCAATATATTTTTCGCCTTCTTGCAGTTGATCCAAACGAGCTTGCCTTTTTTCGAGGCGTCTTTGTTTAGCAAGAGCTTTTCCGGAAACAATTAATTTGCGTTTTTGTGGTACAAATTCAATGATTTGAACATCAATACTTTTACCTACGTAGCTGTGTAAATCCTCTACGTATGTATCTGTAATTTGAGAACCAGGAATAAACGCACGGACGCCTTTTATGCTAGTTGTTAAACCGCCTTTAATAACGTCTTTTAGTTTTACAGTTACAATTTCTTTATTTTTAAACATCTTTTCGATGTCATCATAAGATTTTTCGTTTTCTACTTTCTTTTTTGAAATCAAAACATTGCCATCACCATCATCTAAACGTAAAATACTAACGTTAAATTCATCGCCAATCTTAACTTCTGATTTGTCAAATTCTCTGTTGCTATATTCTCGCCAAGGGAGATAAGCATCTGTGTGGTAACCAATACTTGCAATAATTCCATTTTCTTCCACTACTTGAACTGTGGCTTTGCGTATATCACCTCTATGAATTTTTGCCATGGTTTTGTCAACCTCTGACATAAAATCGGCCATAGTTAGGTCATCTTCGATTACTTCTTCGTCGTGTAACATTTAAAGTCCTCCTTGAAACATTATTTGTTCATTATACTCATTTTAAAAAAAAAATATAGCTTAAACTAATCTTTTTTTATTTATTTTCTATTTTGCCCCATATAGCTCAGAAATATAACAACAACTCAAAATTGATTCGATTATTTTCTAATAGTATGCATATTTTACCATAAAAGTCAATACTTTAATTTTATAGAACTTAGTTATACAATAGTATTTGTATTAATTTTTGATAACAAGGAAAGAGGGTTTTTCTGTGGATGTAATTAAAAGAGATGGTCAAGTAGTACAGTTTGATGAAGGTAAAATTTATAATGCTATTGTTAAAGCAATGAGATTTGGGAGTGGCATGGTAAATCTTGAGATTGCAAAAAAAATAGCTTTTGAGATAAAAGAAAAATTTTTGCAAACACCAAAGGTAATCCCGACAATTTTCCAAATTGAGACAGAAGTTTACTTGAAATTGATAGATAATAATCATCAAATTACTGCAAAGTCATATGAGGGATATCGAGCCATACAAGCCTTCAAGCGTGAAACTAATACGACCGACAATAGTATACTAAGCATTATAGCTCTCACCAACGAAGAAGTTATGAATGAAAATTCGAATAAAAATGCTATGATGGCTTCAACTCAAAGAGATTTGATAGCTGGAGAAGTTTCTAAAGATATCTCAAGAAGGAAAAAACTTCCAACTAGAATTGTTCAAGCACATGATGATGGCATATTGCATTTTCATGATTTAGATTATTTTATGCAGTCAATTTTCAATTGTTGTTTAATTAATATTAAAGATATGTTAGATAATGGTACAGTGATAAATAAAAGAATGATAGAGTCTCCAAAAAGTTTTCAGGTTGCATGTACGGTTATGACACAGATAATAGCACAAGTGGCTAGCAGTCAGTATGGTGGGCAATCAGTAGATGTTAGGCATTTAGGAAAATATTTGAGGAGAAGTCGAAATAAATATTATGAGCTTTTAAAAGATAGTATAGCAGATGAAGAAGCACTGAAAAAATCAGTTGATATTCTCACCGCCAAAGAGCTTTCTAGTGGCGTCCAAACAATTCAATTCCAAATCAATACCTTGATGACAACAAACGGTCAAAGTCCTTTTGTAACACTGTTTTTAGATTTAGATATAGAAGATGAATATGCAGATGAAATTGCACTCATAATTGAAGAAATCTTAAAGCAACGTTATGAAGGAATCAAAAATCAAAAAGGAATTTTTACCACTCCCGCATTTCCAAAACTTATTTATGTTTTATATGATTACAATAATTTAACTGGCGGAAAATATGACTATGTTACAGAAACAGCTATAAAATGTAGCGCTAGACGGTTGTATCCAGATTATATATCTTCTAAAAAAATGAAAGAAATCTATGAAGGACAAATTTTTTCATGCATGGGATGCCGAAGCTTCTTATCACCTTGGAAAAACGAAGAAGGCAACTATAAATTTGAAGGGCGATTTAATCAGGGCGTTGTAAGTTTAAATTTGCCACAAATAGGAATAATAGCACGTAATAATGAAGAAATGTTCTGGAATCTATTAGATAATCGATTGGATTTATGTTTTCAAGCATTGATGTGTAGGCATAACGCTTTAAAAGGTACGCTCTCAGACGAGTCACCTATTCATTGGCAACATGGGGCAATAGCAAGGCTCAAAGATGGAGAACTAATAGATCCATTGCTAATGGATGGATATTCTACAATATCTTTAGGATATATAGGATTATACGAAGTGACTATGCTAATGCGTGGAGTTAGTCACACATCTGAAGAAGGAGAAAAATTCGCATTAAAGTTAATGAATTATTTACAAGCGACTGTGGATAGATGGAAACAAGAAACAGGACTGGGATTTGGGTTATATGGATCTCCAGCAGAATCATTATGTTATAGATTTGCAAAAATAGATATGGCTAAATTTGGTAATATTGAAAATATAACAGATAAGGGTTATTATACCAATAGCTATCATGTAGATGTGCGCGAAGAAATAGATGCATTTAGAAAATTGGACTTTGAAAGTCAGTTTCAGGGAATCTCAACAGGTGGATGCATTTCATATATAGAAATATCAAATATGTTAAATAATTTAGAGGCGCTTAGACAAATGATCAGATATATTTATGATCATATTCAGTATGCAGAATTTAATACAAAATCTGATTGCTGCCATGTGTGCAATTTTGAAGGAGAAATTTGTATTAATAGTGACTTAAATTGGGAATGTCCAAACTGTGGAAATACTGACCATAATAAAATGAATGTAATAAGAAGAACTTGTGGTTACTTGGGTGATAACTTTTGGAACAATGGCAAAACCAAAGAAATAAAAAGTAGAGTATTGCATTTATAAATATTTTTCCTCTAGGGGCGTTGAAAAATTTTGTAAAGTAGGTTAAACTGGCTATAAAACGTTATTTAGGAGGAAAAAACAAATGATATCAGCAGGAGATTTTAAAAACGGTGTAACAATTGAAGTTGATGGAAATTTATGTCAAATCATAGAATTTCAACATGTTAAACCAGGAAAAGGCGCCGCATTTGTGCGCTGTAAAGTGAGAAACGTAAAGACAGGTGGAGTAATTGAACGTACTTTTAGACCTTCAGAGAAAGTGCCAAGAGCACATATAGATAGAAAGGATATGCAGTACTTGTATCAAGACGGTGAGTTGTGCCACTTTATGGACAATGAAACTTATGAGCAAATTGCGGTTAACACCAAAGATGCTGAAGGAAGCCTTAAGTTTGTGAAAGAAAACGAAATGGTAAAAGTTTTATCTCACGAAGGTAAAGTTTTTGGAATTGAACCACCAATAAATGTGGATCTCGAAATTACAGAAACAGAGCCTGGAATCAAAGGTGATACAGCCCAAGGTGCGACAAAGCCGGCCATTGTAGAAACAGGAGCTCGAGTTATGGTTCCTCTATTCATTGAGCAAGGTGAGAAAATTAGAATTGATACTAGAACCGGTGAATATATGGGACGCGCCTAACAATCATGGAGACACGCTGGTCGTGTCTTTTTTTAATTTAACCAGAAAGGGATGATTACTATCAATCCAGATAATCAAGACTTAATTTTTGGACTCGATATTGGTACAAGAACTATTATAGGGATTGTAGGTTATAGACGAGATAATAAATTTGTTGTCGTAAAAAGTGCTATCAAAGAACACGAAGAAAGAGCAATGATAGATGGGCAAGTACACGATGTTTCTAAAGTTGCATACACCGTTAGATGCGTTAAAAATGAAATAGAAAAAGCTATTGGAAAAACTTTAACTACTGTATCTATCGCAGCGGCAGGGAGAGTATTAAATACTCAGGTTGTAGAGGTAACAAAAGAATATGATGAGACTATCTTATTTACTAAGGCATACGTAGATGAATTAGAACTTTTTGCACTAGAAATCGCAAAGAAAAATTTAGAAAAAGAAATTAATGATGGAAGTGAAAACTATGATTGTGTAGGATATTCTATAGTTAATTATATTTTAGAAGGACAAGAGATAGCACAATTGGAAGGACAGAGCGGAAGATTAGCAAGTGTGAAGCTGTTAGCTACATTTTTGCCAAAGGTTGTTATGGAGAGTCTAAAAGAGGTAACGAGACGTGTGGGACTAACTGTTACACACTCGACATTGGAGCCTATTGCAGCTATAACGGCAATCATTCCGCCAAATTTACGAGCATTGAATTTAGCATTGGTTGATGTCGGAGCAGGAACTAGTGATATAGCAATTACAAAAGCTGGCTCTGTTTTGAGCTATGGCATGATTCCTTTTGCAGGTGATGAGATCACAGAAGCAATTGCGCAAAAATATCTTCTCGATTTTAATGTGGCAGATAAAGTGAAAAGAGACATTTCATCATCTGATAATATTGAGTTTAATGACATAATTGGCAGAGTATATAAAGTTAGTAGAAAAGAGATTTTAACACTGATTGCTCCGTTAGTAGAAAACTTAGCAACTTTGATTGCTGACAAGTTGATAGATCTTAATGGAGGAGCACCACCGAGAGTAATCTTTTGTATTGGTGGAGGAGCACAAGTTGTAGGATTAATTGAAAAAATAGCTGAAAAAGCGGCAATAAATGAAGAATATGTAACTCTTAGAAGCGGAGAACAAGTGGACAGTATAATTGATGAAAAAAAAGAAGTGAGTGGTCCGCAAGTTATAACCCCATATGGAATTTGTCTTGTAGGAGCAACTGAAAAAAGCGATAGATGGATTAAGTGTAAATTTAATGGAGAAGATTTAGAATTAATAGATAATAGAAAAGTAGTGATAATGGATGCTCTTGTTGCCAAAGACTTTAAATACGAATCTTTATTTCCAGCAAAAGGAAATGATTTAGCGTTTACACTCAATGAAAAAGAAATATTGATAAAAGGCGATGTAGGAAATGCTGGAGAAATCTGGTTAAATGGTAAGATTACGAGCTTAGATGCCGAAATAAAATCTGGAGATAAAATTCAGGTAATAGCAGGCAAAAAGGGAAAAGATGCGACCTGTACTATAGGAGATTATCTGGAAGATTCGATTATTGTATATATAGAAGAAAATGAAATTCCACTACCAATTTTCTTAAAAAATGGTGATATATTAAATCCAGAGTATATCATTCAATCAGGGGACGATATTATAAGTATAGGACGTAGCGATATCAAAAAACTTGTGAATATGTTTATGGGTTCTGTTACTGATAAATTTTATGTTAATGGAGAAATAGCAGAAGATGGATATATTTTAGAAGATAGTGATATAATTACTACAAAGGGTTTTTTTGAAAACAAGCAAGAACCAGTAATAAAAGAGGTTTTAGAAATAGATACAGGCGGAACAACTTTAGATGTTAAGGTAAATGGTAAGCCAGTGCGGTTGCGTGGATTAAACGAATATATGTTTGTTAATATTTTTGACTTTATAGATTTTGATTTGAATGCTAGACGAGGAAATGTAGCATTGAGATTAAATGGTGGAGATGTTTCTTTTACTCAACTACTTAAAAGTGGAGATGATATTGAAATTTTCTGGCAATCGTAGGTTTGGCGGAACGGGGGAAATAATGAAACAAACGATTCTAAAAGGGGCAGCTATTTTGGCGGTTGCTTCTTTTGTAAGTAAAATAATAGGGATGTTATATAAAATTCCTATTACAAATTTGATAGGAGACCAGGGGAATGCTTTGTATGCCAGCGCATATAATATATATGTTTTAATAATTACACTGACGGCTATTGGTATGCCAACTGCAATATCAAAACTTGTATCCGAGAGACGTTCAGTAGGCGCAAATAGAGAAGCACACCGGGTTTATCAAATTGCATTGGTGTATGGGTTTATAATATCTATTATATTAGCTGCGATGCTCTGGTTTGGTGCAGAATTAATAGCGACATTGATGAAAAATGAGGATCTGGCTATGCCGCTAAGAGCATTAAGCCCTACTTGTGTAATTGTTACTATTATGGCAGTAACGAGGGGATATTTACAAGGAATACAAGATATGACTCCGACTGCTATTTCTCAAGTGGTAGAACAAGTTTTTAATGCGATATTTAGTATTATATTAGCATTTGTATTTGTGGAATTTGGAGTGGTAGCCGCGGCGACAGGAAGTACACTTGGTACAGGGATTGGTGCAATATGTGGTTTGATCATTATTTTATTTATTTATGTTAAAATAAGGCCAACACTTAATATTAAAAAAAATGATAATTCTGCTTTTAAGAATGAGTCTCGTCGTAAGATTTTAAATTCAATTTTAATTACTATAATTCCAATTGTACTTAGTACATCAATTTTTGCCATCATAACAAATATAGATACACTAATGTTGAATACTTATTTACCTCATTTGATAGAGGAAATTTTGGCAACAAAAACAGCTGGAGCTATAGATGTAACCAACAGCTCCGCTATGACTGTTCACGAAATTACCAATAGCCTAACAGGACAATATTTAGGTAAGTATCTAACGTTGATCAATGTACCTGTTGCCGTTATTTTGACCATTTCTATGGCAGCAACACCATCAATAGCAAGTAGCGTGGCCAAACGTGAATACCAAATCGCAAAAGAAAAAATGAATATGATCTTAAAAATAGGAATGTTAATAGCCGCACCAGCAACAGTAGGTTTAACAATTTTTAGTGCCCCCATAATGGAAACATTATATCAAAGTTCGCCAGATGGCCATAAACTTTTGTTATATGGAAGCGTATCGATTATATTTATTGCACTTGCACAGTTGACAACCGGGATTTTGCAAGGAATTAGCTTGCAGATAGTAGCAACCAAAAATGCGTTAGTGGCTTGTGTTGTCAAAGTAGCTTGTAATTTTATATTCTTGCAATTTTCGGCCATTAATATTTATGCCGTGGTATATAGTACAACAATATGTTATATAATTTTTGCCATATTAAATTTATCTTATTTAAAACAGAAAACAGGATTTAGATTAAAATATGAATCTATGGTAGTAAGACCTCTATTGGCGGCGGCTTGGATGGGATTGTTTTCCAGAATTATATATAATATAGTGTATATGATAAGTGAAAAAACAGTGTTAGCTTTAACAATAGCAGTTATATCAGCAATGGTTTTATATTTGATTATTGGAATTTTGGTTAAAGCAATTACTATTGAAGACTTAAAAAACATCCCCGGCGGAAAGAAGGTTGTCCCTATTGCAAAGAAAATTATACGTTGAAACATTAGAAAATAGTTCACTCATTTTAAAATGACGCATATACTAATTATATAACTTTATTTAATAACGAGATTTAGGATATATTTTTATAGCTAGTCACTAAAGAAATACCTACTTACAAGTAGCAGTTATGAAATAGATCGCATAATTTTTATATTTGATCTAAAATCTCGTTTTCATTATAGATTATCGTAGTAAATTATATGTAGTTATGGCTTGGCTAATGAATACTTTTAATAAAAAATTTAGGGGGACTGTTCGAATGAGCAGTCTTTTTGGATTCATAATTTTATGTAATAATGGATATAATAAAAGAAAAAGCAAAGGGGATGCGTAATGGGATTGGAAACTGTTTTGATGCAATTTATACTGATTATATTTTTTGTTGGAATCATTAATAGTTTGATAGGATTTTTTAAATTGAGAAAGGTGTTGAAAGATAATCAAAATAACCCAAATGTGACAGGGATTGCTATTGTAAATGGTAAAATAGAAGTAATAGAAAAAGAAACAATGCCAAAAAATGAATCAATACAAGTTAAGGCTTATTGCTGTAATAAACTTATAAACAAAGAAGATGCTTATAGATTATTTGTAGGTGGAACTGAATATTATTTTTGTTCTTGGGAATGCGAAGAAAAATTTAAAAAAACACTTTCTAACTTATAGCCTGCCTTGGTCGTAGGCTTTTTTTATAAAAGTCTTGACAAGTGTTTGGTAAGAGTGTATTCTGTATACAGAAGGTAAAATACTTTCTAATTTATCAAACCATGACTAGTCGTGGAAATTTATAAAAACGTTGGAGGTATTAAAGTGAAAGTAGCAGTAGTAGGATGTACACACGCAGGAACAGCAGCAATTTTGAATATAAAGGCGCTCTATAAAGATGCAGATGTTACAGTTTATGAAAGAAATGACAATATCTCGTTTTTATCTTGTGGTATCGCTCTTAATGTGGCAGGGGTTGTGCCAGATGCTCAAAAATTATTTTATAGCTCACCAGCTGCTCTAGCAGAACTTGGAGTTTGTACTAAAATGCAAACAGAAGTACTAGCAATTGACATTGCTTCTAAAAAATTAAAAGCAAAAGATTTGAAGACTGGAAAAGAGTTTGAAGATACATTTGATAAATTAATTATAACAACTGGATCTTGGCCGATTGTTCCAAAATTTGAAGGCGGGGATCTTGAAAATATTTTGCTGTCTAAAAACTACGACCACTCAAAAACAATTATTGCAAAAGCAAAAGATGCTAAGAATGTTGTAGTTATTGGCGCGGGCTATATTGGGGTAGAACTGGCAGAGGCATTTGAGATGCTAGGAAAAAATACAACCCTAATTGATGCGGTGCCAAGAATTATGAATAAATATTTGGATCAATATTACACTGACAAAGCAGAAGAAACGTTTAAGGCTCATGGTGTTAATCTTGCCCTTGGTCAAAAAGTTGTTAAATTTGAAGGCGCTAAAGGAAAAGTTAGCAAAGTTGTAACTGATAAAGATTCGTACGAAGCAGATCTTGTGGTTTTATGTATTGGATTTAGACCAAATACAGATCTAGTTAAAGGTCAACTTGATATGCTGCCAAATGGCGCTATCATAATTGATGAGTACATGCAAACTAGCGTTAAAGATGTGTTTGCAGCTGGAGATTCTTGCGTCGTTTCTTATAATCCTACTGATGAAGAAAGATATATTCCGCTTGCAACTAACGCGGTGAGAATGGGCATGCTTGTTGCTAGAAATTTAGTTGGGCCAAAACTTAAATATCTCGGAACTCAAGGTACTTCTGGTATCAAGATTTATGACCTAAACATTGCATCTACAGGATTAACAGAAGAAGGTGCGAAGGCCGCTGGTATAGACGCAGGGTGTGTGCAAGTAACTGACAACGACAGAGCCGAATTTATGCCAACATTTGAACCTGCAACTATCACGTTGGTTTTTGATAAAAAGACTAGACGAGTTTTGGGTGGGCAAATTATCAGTGATAAAGATTTAACACAATATATGAATACTCTTTCTGTTGTTATTCAAAACAAAATGACGGTTGAAGAGTTGGCAGTTGTAGACTTTTTCTTCCAGCCACACTTTAACAAACCTTGGAGTTTATTAAATACTGTCGCTATTGCGGCATTGGATAAGTAAAAATTTAATCCCCCTAATTATTTAGGGGGATATATTTTTGCTATAAAAAACTATTAGAGAATATTGAGCAGGTCATTGTGTGACAAATCACGAAAAATATTAGCTATATACGTATCTAACTCTGGGCCTACCGTAAGTGATAATTGCTCTGCTAGCTTATTTTTTTGCATGGAAATAGGTAGGTCCTCATCGACATTGTCATATACATACACTTCTACAAATAGTGGATTTGCATGTATAGCCATATACGTATTGTCGTTTCTGGCAACAATGCTAACATTTTCGGTATATATAAAAGCAGAGTGCTGAAATCTTTTTCTTGACAACACGCATAGCGTAGAAACTGAAAAAATAGGCGCGGCAACGCTAGAATTACAGTGTGCAAAATATATTCTATAGTCAATATAGTCGATAATTTCGTATTTATTTGATTCGCGGACATCGCTTCCAAACATAATAACAGTGCCTACATCCGATTTTGGTACATCTCTATAGCTGTTATTTAGAGGTAAAGTATATTGATTATCTATATAAGAAATTATGATTTTGCCTTGATCTAAATATTCTGTTATTGTATATTTACAGTCATGTATAAAAAATACTATATTTATATTTGTGTCATCAGTATCGTTCAATTCTAGCTTACCAATATCTTTCTTATCTAATAAACTATTGTATATATAACTTAGATATGGGCTTCGATAAGAAAATCTGTATTTAGGTGAAGCTAAAGGTTCGTGTTTGCTGTTTTCTGTATATAAATAGTATTCGAAAGATTTTTCTAAGCTGCTACTCAACAAATCAAAAGTATATGGAGCGTAAATATGTTCGGTTAGGCTAATCATTCTATGATCTTCTAATAAATCGGCCAAATTTTCTGTTGTCAATGTTTTTAGCATTAAATCGTCGGTGGAGAGGGTGTTGCCAGTAAAACGTTTAATAATTGAAGTATTTATTTTTTTCTTTACATAAATTAAATGTAGCACAATTGTTCTCCTCTAATATAAAATATTTAGTAATATAATATGCTGAATGCTTGCTATATTACAAGGGGCATTTTACAAAATAGACGATATTTTCTGTTTAAGCTATATGATACAAAATACGACGATTTGAACAAATATTAGCGATTCACTTCTTAATATTTATATGTTAATGTTATTAAGAAACTATAAACAAGGCAACTTAAATTAGATTAACTTAGTATAAAATAAGTATATGATATGAATTTGATTCTACAATTATTATAGTAGCAGTCAAAGGTTGAGATTGTGAAAATCGCTAAAAGGAGGAGTTTTAATGAAAAAATTTGGAAAAGTATTTGCTACAATGATGGCATTAGCAATGATGGGAGGTGCTGCTTATGCCGCAGAAGCAACGTTGACTCTTGACGAAGCAAAGGCTGCAATTGCAACAGCAGCTGGAGTAGAAACTTGGAGAAATGACGAGCTGAATGCAAAGGTTACAGAAATAATAACGGGTCATAATATTTATTACGTATTTCCGCTTACACTTAGCAATGGAGAACGAGGTGTTGTCGGAGGCGCATATGATGGTACGATTGTCGCATACACGAGCGATGGCAAATTGATGTGGGAATCGCGCCCATCTATTTTCTTTCCGTCTGAGCTCATCGCAGCGGATCTGAATAACGATGGATTCGACGAAACAATCATCACCTACTATGATGGAAGCATTCACGTGCTCGATAAAAATGGCAAAGAGTTTTGGACTTATCAGGCAGAAGGTGCGTTATATGCCGCCGCAGTCGTTGAGGATGCAGGAAAATCATATGTTATGGCAGGAGGAATCGATCACTACTTATATAAATTTGATGGAGAGACCGGGGCTGTTGCAGACACACTTTATATAGATCACAGTGTTGTTGCAGAACCTAAAGAGACCCACTCAGGTTATGCAATTTCTCAGATCAAAGCAGGCGATATGTATGGCGATGGCAAAGACTATGTTGTAATTCCGTACAAGTGGCACGATAAGTATAATTACGATTGCATGATGGTTGATCCTGCAACTATGACGGTGGTTTGGGATACTAAAATCAATAAGACAGCATTCAAAAATTTGCCGAAGGGCTTGTTAAATGGCGAGATGGATGTTGCAGATGTGGATGGCGACGGTGATGCCGAGATAATGTTTGCACCGGCTGCTGGAGATTCGGGTGGAATTGGTATTTTGGACCATAACGGAAAAGTGGTTTATAATATTGGAAGACCAGAAGAATTACCAAATCGTGGATATAGAATGGGTAACATTTCGTTTGTGGCCGGTGAGGGAATTGAAGAGCCATTTATTGTAAATATGAGTGCTAGCTTTTTAGTAGAATATGACCCACCAAATGCTGGAGATACTGCAGATACAAAGTATGAGCGCACCGGAATTCATGGGAAACTAGAGTACATATCGTTTTTGTGGGGTGAGTTTGATAGCGAAACAGGCTTATACTACTTAGCGGGAGATACATCTGGTGGCGATGTGATTCGTGTAATTGATATGAAAGATGATGACTGGGGCGATATCTTTGCGAGCATCACGCACGAGGGCAACATTTCAGAGGTGATCGATAACATCAAAACTCTAGAGCAACAAATTGCAAACTTTGAGATGCCGAGCTATCAAACACCTACCGAAAGCAAAATTTATATAAGCACCACAGATGATACGTATAGATCTAGCGAAGAGGATGTTATGCAATATTCGGCATATGCGACGTGGTCACAAATTAGAGATTGGCGCGAGGCTGAGCTGGCACCCGAATGGGCTGCAAAAGAAGATGATAGAAAAACGTATAATATGACAGTGGAAGAAATGGTCGCACAAGCTGCTGCCCACAACGCTGCCGGACAGTCGTTCGGAATGTGGGTAGGGCATGGAACCGACCCGTTTTATATAGCACCATCGACATATAAGGCGATTCTTGATGCGGCGCCAGATGTACACGTAACATTTATATATTCTGAATTGGGCGGAACTTCCGAAGAAATGCGTTACGTAATTGATAATCTATTTAAGGAGGCAGCGAAATATTGTCAAGAACATGGTGATGCGACGATGTTATTTAGAAACAAAAATATGTTCTGGACGTCTAATGCACATACCCCTGAATGGCAAGAACTATTAAATGGTGATTATAAAGATGTTATAATTCCGGCAATGGAAGAAACAAATAGCCGTGCAGCAGAGGTGAGCTTGCCTTCTAGGGTTGGACTTTGGTTATCTGATGGCGTCGGTTCTTGGGGCGGCAGAATGATAGAAGATACAAGTGATTATAATAAGCAGCAGATGTGGAGCTATCAGCAAGTGGAATCACATTTTCTCAGAGCTTTTGCATATCAAATTGCATACGGCGCAAAGGAATTTCAAAATGTTAATCCTACACCAATTCCAGAAACCAATACTCATTATGACAAATTGGTACGCGAGTTGATAAATGCTGGAGTTTTGATTCCTGGTGAAAAAGACAACTTGCTTTCGATCACAGACTTTGCGCTTGCAATGCGCGAGCCAGAATCAGCGTTTTTTGAGTCTACTTTGGGAGGTCATGATGGGGGCGGATTTGATCCAAATGAAACTACGCCATATGTATTCGAACGGCTTGCAGCATATTGGGGTGGCTCGCCTACTCTAGAACACGACTTTTCAAACTATGGCTATGGCGTGGATAGACGAATGTCTTCGTTTTTGCCTGGAAACCCATATGGATTGGTGCCAATCTTCTCAAATACGTATGATATATCAAAAGATCCAATGTTTACCAAAACGGTAGAAACGGATGGAAAATTCTTCTATGATGAATCTGGAGCAGCGTTCACACCAATTGAATATAAGGATGAGGTAGAAAAAATGTTGGCGGAATCCGCAGCAAAGTTGCCTGTAATTGTAAGCAGTGAGGAGAATACGGTTGCATGGGTTGCGACAAAAGTTGATGATACTCATATTCGCGTAAGCTTATTTGATGGCGGATACATCGTACCAAAAGAGAGAACTGCGACAGTGACGGTTCAGAACAACACCGCTTTAAATGCGACAAACATTCTGACCGGCGAAACTTATGCTGGAAATTCGTTCGAAGTGACGGTGCCTGCAGGAACATTTGCATTTGTGGATATCGAAATTAAATAATTCAAAGAAGCCCTTGCTACCCTGGTAAGGGCTTCTATAATAATTAAAAAAGGGGGAATGGATATGAAAAAGATTTTGGCGTCAGTATCGATGTTATGCGCAACTGTAGCAGCAACGACCACGCAAGCATATGCAACGGAGGTGGAAGCGCAAATGGATAATATGATAGTGAATGAGCCCAACGTAATAATCAAGGACCAGGTGATTGCAGGAGATTTAGTGATCGGCGAAGGCGTGATGAATGGAGAAATCACGTTAGAAAACGTAACGGTGACAGGCAAGATTGTCGCACATTCTGGTAATAGAGATGTAATAAATTTTAAGAATTCGTATGTAGAAGGAGGTCTAGAGGTGGCAAAGAAGGCGTACGTCATGTCTACTGCTGCCATCACGCCAGATATCGCAAGAATTAGCCTTGGTGCTGAGATGAAAATTAAGGGCGCACAAGACACTACGTTGGCGATTACTATTACGCCTTTAGAAAATTTTGAAATAGCAGAAACCGTGGTCTTCAAAAATAATGACAATGAAACTGTTGTTGGAGTGGAATTGGTTGGGTTAACTAGCTTTATGACTGGCGAGAGTATTTTTACGGGAACTACATTTGCTGTTGCGAACGAGAAGTGGTTTGTTGCGGGCACATACGATGGCCTGGTGCTTGCGTATGATTTCAGAAACGATGCAAAATGGAGAGTAAAAGTAGATGATGCCGCTGTGACACAGATTGTAGCCGAAGATGTAGATGGGGACGGCACTGACGAGCTTTTTGTGGCCTCTATGGATGGGATGCTAACTGCAATAGCAGCAGATGGTACCAAATTATGGGAATACAAGACAGAAGCACCGCTGTATACCGTGGCTGTTGCAAGGACTGTAGACGGCACGCCGTACGTATTTTGTGGAGGAGCGGATCAGTTGATTCATAAGCTTTCGGCAGAAGGAGAGATGATTCAAACAACTCAAATGCAAACTAGCCAGGGCAAAACGTCTGTATTAATTCGAAATCTCAAGACGGTTCAGCTAACTGAAGGCGGCCCCGAAACTGTTGTAGGCATAGGAACTTCGCATGTTGGAGCTGTAGATGTGTTAAAACACTACGACCCTGCAGATATCAGTGAACCACTTTGGGAAACGTCGATGAGTGCGCTAAAAGCTAAGGGTACGTATATGAGTATTTTTGATGCAATCGATTTGGATGGCGATGGTACCAAAGAGATCGTATTGCCAAAAGGTGCGAACGGCGAATGCGGCGATATTACAGCGGTGAATGCCGATGGGACGCTATACAAATCGTTGGTAGAAACCGATACTCGCGTAATTCATCGGGGATACAGAATGGGGACTCTTACCAATGTCGATGCAGCAGAGCCATACATCTTAAACCAGTTTGGCAACCAGGTAACTACGCTAAATTATGACCTCGAGTTGCAAGAAGTTTATACTGCAATGGACAGCTTTAACACAGCGTTTGTAGATAATGAGACTAGCAAGTTGTATCTGATTGGTACGCATTCTGGTGGCGATACAGTGGAGATTATCGACCTTAAGTCTAAGGCAAACCTTGCGCTAGTGGAAGCGATCGAGGAGACCGGGAGATTGCAAGAGGTGATAGATAATCTGATCGAGCTCAATAAGCAGGTGGAGGAATTTGTGATGCCGAAGTATCAAACCAAAACGAATAGCGACGTGGTTGCAGAAGTTCCGGAGGATGATACTGTAACGTACGAAGTATTGCTTTCGCCAAATGGGGTTATAGATTTTGTTTCATCGATGGAGATTCCGGGAGTGCCATGGAATTATTATGAAGATTTTGACCGCGATGCGGTATTGGATGAATTTTGGGCAGCAAAGAGCGACAAACGTCGAACTTCTCCGGTTTCTGCAGAGCAAATTATTAGTACCGCAAAGTCATATGAAGAACGGGATATCGATTTTTCGATTTGGGCCGGGCATGGCAACGATCCATTTTATATTAGTGTTTCAACGTTGATAGAGGTTATCAAGGCTGCGCCGACCACATGCAAAATGTTGATTTACCCTGAGCTGGGGCACAATTCTCCAGAAATTAAATATTTGGTCGACAATCTCTTTAATGCGTTGGGAAAAGTAATTATAGAAACTGGTGCACAAACCAAAATATTCTTTAGGAATAAGGGAATGTTCTGGTCGGCTGATGCGAATGCGGAGCCTTGGAGAAGTGCGTTTACAAGCGAGTATGCCGCACCGTTTGTACCGGGAATGGAAGAGTCCAACGGCAGAATGCAAGAAACCAGCTCTGCAGCTCGAGTGGGGATGTGGCTTTCGACAGACCTTGAAACTTGGGGTTCTAGACAGGTAGAAGATAACACATCATATAGCAGAGTGTTCCAAAATGGAATGCAGATGATTCAGTCGCATTATATTCGTGCAATGGTCCATGAGGCCTCCAACGGTGCAAAGTCATTTCAAAACGGTGGCGGTACAGCATATGATCAATTAGCAGTCGTATATAAAATGATAGACAACGGCTCGTTGCTAATTCCTAGCAAAGATGATTTGGCATCACTGTCTGGATTGGCCCTCGCTTGGAAGTCTGAAGTGGATCCAGAATTTCAATCTCGCAGTACAAACATTAACTATATTGCAGATTTTAAGGCAACTGGAGAGCACGACCCATCTGCATTCGATAGACTAGATCAATATTGGGGAGGTGCAAAGATCGAAGAATACGATTTTTCGAGTTATGCAAACGGAGTAACGCATCGAAGAGTCAACTTTTTGCCAGAAAATCCGTATGGAATGGTTGCCCACATCGCTGAAGATATCGCAATAGAAGGATCGCGCTTTGCGGACAGAGTAATTACCGATGGAAAGTATTTTTACGATGAAGATGGGAAGCAATACAATGCCGTTGAATATAAGGATGTGGTTGTTGAAAAGTTAGAGGAGCAAGCAAAGAAACTGCCTATTAGAGTAGAAAATTCGAATTGGACGGTTGTCGCGGTGGACGAAACTCATTATCGAGTGACATTGATAGATAGCGACTATCTAAGCCCGCGAGAGAGTGTGGCAATGGTAATTTTACAAAATATGGAAGGCGTTGCTGCAACTAATATTCTGTCAGGAGAAGTTTATCCGATAGTTGATGGCAAATTTGAAGTAACGGTTCCAGCTGGAATATTTGCAATAGTAGACATCGAAATTCGGTAATTAAATTGGCCCTTGCATCGGCGACAGAATCTATCGTTGTATTTGCAAGGGCATATTATTTAGTTCGGCAACATAAGTGTCCCAGTGCGCGTCGATATCTAGCTTTCCGGTCACAAATATAGGATATGTCACATAAAGTTAATGCTATTAATTTTTTGTTCATAATATTTTCCTTTCAATTTAAAAGTGTAGGCGGTATATAATCAATATTTTTGGGAAATAATAACAATATACAGAAAAATTATATAGCTTATATATTATAAATGTCAATGGTTATTTACAGTTTTTAATTTTTTGTTTGCATACTCTTATCAAAATATAGTTTTTATGATATACTGAACTTTAGGAGGTGAATCTATGAAAAAATTTCTAGATATGAAATACTTTAAAATTTCACTATATATTATTTTTGTTATTGCTTGTTCAATATTAATATATAGAGTATCGTCAAGTACAGATAATTTTATGCCAGATATATGGAACAGTGTCGACGAGTTTAAATCAATTTTTTCAGCTGTAGTTGTAGGATTTATCATTGCATATTTAATGAATCCATCAATGAATTTTTTCGAGCGGCATTTGTGTAAAATGCTAAAGGCAACTACTCCAAAAAAGAGCAAGAGAATTAGACGCATATCGATCGGTGTTGTATATTTAACTTTTTTTGGAGCGATATATTTGTTTATTATAGTTTTGGGACCACAATTAGTAGAGAATATTCGAGTGGTAATTTTAAATATACAAGCTAATATTTACAGAATAACCCAATTTCTTAATAATGCAGAAGCGTATATTTCGCAAAACATTACTATTATTCCGCAGGATGTTGTAAATGAAGCGTTTAACTTTATCAACATAAATACGATTTTTGATTGGTTGATAGCCTGGATAGATGCGATCAGTTCGACATTGATTTCGAGTGCAGTGAATATCACTACTCTGTTCTTGGACGCTATTATTTCGTTTATGGTAGCGATGTATGTTTTAAGCCAAAAAGAAACATTTGTTAATGGCGGAAAGCGTTTTGTATATGCGTTATTTAATAAAGATCAGGCTCAAAAGTTCATTGATTTAATGAAAGAAGCTCACTTTATGATGATCCGTTTCTTTGTGGGTAAATCATTAGATTCTTGTATCATAGGTGTTATTTGTTTTGTCGGCTTGTGGTTAATGAAGAATCCATATGCTTTGTTGCTATCATTAATTGTTGGGATATTCAACATGATCCCATATTTTGGACCATTTATCGGAGGCATTCCTGCGGTAATTATTACGATGTTTGTAGGCTGGATTCCGGCATTGATGGTTGCTTTGTTTATTCTGGCATTACAACAGTTTGATGGACTATATTTGGGGCCTAAAATTTTGGGAGATTCACTTGGCATTACGCCGTTTTGGATTATTTCAAGCGTAACTATAGGAGGCGAAATAGCAGGTGCTGTTGGAATGTTCATTGCTTGCCCTATAGTTGCACTAATTATTTTGATTTGTAATAGATGGATCGAAAAGCGTCTTGCAAATCATGATGTGGATTTACCAAAATTAGATGCAAGCGAAATTATTATAAAGCCCACTCCGCCATACAAAACGTTAGAAATTAAAAGTTAGATTGTTTTTCGTATTCAAACATATTATAATGACACTTATTCATTCCCAAGTGTAAATATGTTTTATGGGCAACGGTATTTTCAACCTCTGCATACAACCGCATTCCACAAGAATCTTTGTTTGTATCGCAGATGGTTTTTACGGTAGCGTATAGAGCAGAAAACACTCCCTGTCTCCTATAATCCTTATCAACATACACACTCTGAATCCAATAAAATAACCCGCATCGCCAGTCGCTCCATTCAAATGTACACATCAATTGTCCAATCACTTGTCCATTCACTTCTGCAACATAATATATCCCATACTCTGGATGCTGCAATAAAAACTGTACACCTTTGGTCAAAATGTTCTCGTCTAATACTCTACTCTCTGTTTCGTCTGCCAATTTTAAATTAAACTTTGCGATAATCTCATAATCGGCATATGTGGCTTTTCGTATAGTCATAACGCATCTCCTTTCTAAATAAGTTATTCTAACAAAAAATTACCAAATTGCAAAGGGCTTGATTAAAAATCGTTGCTATGATATATTTGGTTAAAATAATTATCCTGAAAGGAATTACAATGACACAACAAAATAAAATACGAAATTTTTGTATTATTGCACATATAGATCATGGGAAGAGTACCTTGGCCGACCGCATAATTCAAATGACTGGGACTCTCACAGAAAGGGAGATGCAAGCTCAGGTACTAGACAATATGGATCTAGAAAGAGAAAGAGGCATCACCATAAAATCTCAAGCTGTGCGCCTTATATACAAAGCTAATGACGGCATAGAGTATATTTTTAACCTTATAGATACTCCGGGACATGTCGATTTTAATTATGAGGTTTCGCGCAGTCTTGCTGCATGTGAAGGGGCGATCCTGATTGTAGATGCGGCGCAGGGAATAGAAGCGCAAACGCTAGCCAATGTATATCTGGCATTAGAAGCAGATCTCGAAATTATGCCAGTAATAAACAAAATCGATTTGCCAAGCGCAGATCCTGAGGCAGCAAAACATCAGATAGAAGATATAATCGGCCTCGATGCCTCCGACGCACCTCTTATTTCTGCCAAAAATGGAGTGAATATAGAAGATGTTTTGGAACAAATTGTAAAGGTAATTCCCGCTCCTATTGGGGATATCAATGCTCCTCTTAAGGCTCTGATTTTTGACTCGCTTTTTGATTCATATAAGGGAGTGATTGTCTTTTGTAGAGTGAAGGAAGGTCGAATTACCAAAGGGCAGCGCATCAAGATGATGGCAACCAAAGCGGAGTTTGAGGTTGTAGAAGTGGGCTATTTTGGTGCGGGAATATTTAGGCCAACCACTGCGCTAGAAGCTGGAGAAGTGGGATATGTCACTGCTAGTATCAAAAATGTAAAGGACACAAGCGTGGGCGATACGATTACGGATGCTATAAACTCTGCAACTACGCCGCTTCCAGGATATAAAAAAGTAAATCCAATGGTATATTGTGGACTGTATCCAGCCGATGGTGCAAAGTATGGGGACCTAAGAGATAGTTTAGAAAAGCTGCAGTTGAATGATGCTGCCTTGAGTTTTGAACCCGAAACTTCTGTTGCGTTGGGATTTGGATTTAGATGTGGATTTTTGGGATTGTTGCACATGGAAATAATACAAGAGCGTCTCGAGCGAGAATATAATTTGGATTTGGTTACAACGGCTCCTAACGTAATTTATAAAGTACACAAAACCAATGGAGAAGTGATAGATCTCTCAAATCCGGCAAACTTGCCCGATCCGTCAAATATAAAATATATGGAAGAGCCGATGGTTCTTGCAAAGATAATGGTTCCTGCGGCATATGTCGGGGCTGTTATGGACTTGGCTCAGGAGAGGCGAGGAGTCTATCTGGAAATGGAATATATAGAAGAATCACGTGCAGTCTTGTCATATGAGTTGCCATTAAACGAAATAATATACGACTTTTTTGATGCGCTTAAATCTCGTACCAAAGGGTATGCTTCGTTTGATTATGAGCTAAATGAATACCAGGAGTCAAAGCTAGTTAAGCTAGATATATTGGTAAATAAGGAAATGGTAGATGCGCTGTCACTGATTGTTCATGAGAGTAGCAGCGTGGCTAAGGGACGCAAAATCGTCGAAAAGCTTCGCAAGGAAATTCCGAGGCATCTGTTTGAAATTCCGATCCAAGCTGCAATTGGAAATAAGGTTATTGCACGCGAAACTATTTCTGCCATGCGCAAAGACGTTCTTGCGAAATGCTATGGCGGAGATATCAGTCGTAAGCGCAAGTTGTTAGAAAAGCAAAAGGAAGGGAAGAAACGTATGCGTCAGGTGGGAAATGTAGAAGTTCCACAAGCTGCTTTTATGAGTGTCTTAAAATTAGATGAATAAAAAAAGGTGAGATTTTCGCTCACCTAATACTTAATGTTTGAAATGTCTCATTCCTGTAAAGACCATGGCTATTCCGTGTTTGTCGCACATATCTATACTATCTTGATCGCGAATAGATCCGCCAGGTTGAATGATAGCAACGACTCCAGCGTTAATCGCGGTTTCGGCACAGTCATCGAATGGAAAGAACGCATCGGATGCCAGAACGGCTCCTTGTGCGCCACCTACAAATTCTTCTGCGTGAGCTATTGCTTGTTGCGTTGCCCAGATTCGATTTACCTGACCGCCACCAATTCCAACGCTCATGCCATTTTTGGCTAGTGTAATTGCATTGGATTTTACGTGCTTAACAATTTTCCAAGCAAATTTGAGGTCTTCGATTTGCGTTGCAGTAGGAGCAACTTTGGTAACAACTGTAAATTCTTCATCATCATTAAATAAGCAGCGATCGGCTTCTTGTATAATTAAGCCACCGTCTATTTTTTTCATATCCAAAGTATGTGGGTGCGAATACAGAATGTCTGGCAATTCCAGTACTCGTAGATTTTTCTTCTTTTTAAATAGTTTCTTTGCTTTTGCGGTATAAGATGGTGCGATTATTATTTCTAAGAATATTTCATTCATTTTGGTAGCAGTTTGTTCATCCACTTCGCCATTACACACCACAATGCCTCCAAATATCGAAACTGGGTCTGATGTATAAGCTTTTTCATAAGCGTCGTATATATTATTTGCGGTGCCAACTCCACAAGGTGTCGCATGTTTTACGGCCACAACGGCTGTGGTATCAAATTCTCGAAGGAGGGCAAGTGCGCCATTGGCATCATTGATATTATTATAAGAAAGTGCTTTGCCATTAATTTGCTTTGCGTTTGCGAGAGTGCCTTTGGTATAACCTATTTCCTTATAGAAAGCTGCCTTTTGATGAGGGTTTTCGCCGTATCTCATATCTTGGATTTTTTCGAAAGTTAAGGTTAATTTTTCGGGAAAATCTTCTTTGCTTTCTAGTTGTTCTCCCAAAAATCTAGCAATCATTGCGTCATAGTTTGCTGTGTGCAAAAAAACTTTATAAGCAAGATGCGCTTTAGTTGCCATACTTACTTCGTTGGTTTCTTTCATTTGATCAACGACAGTCTGATAATCTGCGGGGTCCACAACAACTACTACATCCTTTGAGTTTTTGGCAGCAGAACGAAGCATTGTGGGGCCGCCAATGTCAATATTTTCGATTGCTTCTGCTAATGTTACATCTTCTTTGAGAATAGTTTCTCTAAAAGGATATAAATTTACGATAACAAAGTCTATGTTCTGAAAGTTCATCTCCTTCATTTGCTGTTGATGATGTTGGTCATCTCGTACATTCAAAATGCCGGCGTGTATTAGCGGATGCAATGTCTTTACTCGACCATCTAAGCATTCTCTAAATCCGGTAATTTCAGCAACTTCCAACACATCGAGCCCCGCATCTTTTAATGTTTTGTATGTGCCTCCAGTAGAAATAATTTCTACTCCCATTTCTGCCAGTTCTGTTGCAAATTTTATAATTCCATCTTTGTTTGATACACTAATTAATGCTCTCATTTTTGCCTCCATATTTAAATTAAAAATACATTATAACATCAGTAAAAAAAAATTGTCAAATAGTGTATAGAATTTTTTGAATTAGGTTATAATGCCAGTATAATATGAGTCTTGTTTCGATGAAAGGGGAATGAATGTGATTTACGCAGCAGTGGTAGCAGGAGGAGCAGGTAGTAGAATGGGCAAAACCGAGTTGCCAAAGCAGTTTTTGTCTCTGCAAAATAAGCCTATTGTTATATATTCAATAGAAAAGTTTTTGCTTTGTGGAGATATAAATAAAATCTTGGTATTGGTTGCCGCTGAATATATAGAGCATACTCAAAAGATTGTTGATCAGTACATTGGTGATACTGCGCGAGTTGTTGTAGTAGAAGGTGGTACGACAAGAAATGAAACTATAATGAACGGAATTCGCTTCATTCAAAATAATTTTGGAATTCAAGAAGATGATATATGTCTCACTCACGATGCGGCACGACCATTCATTACATCTGCAATAATAGAAGAAAACATAGCAATGGCTCTCAAATTTGGTGCGGTAACCACCGCGATTAAAGCCATAGATACAATCTTGGTCTCTAGAGATGCGCAAAGTGTTAGCGAGGTTCCAATTCGAGATAATATGTATCAATGCCAAACCCCGCAAACGTTTAGTATAAATTTACTGCTTGAGTGTTATTCGAAGTTGACAGCAGCACAGAAGGCAAATCTAACTGATGCAACAAAAATATTGATTTTACAAGGCAAGAGCGTAAAGATTGCTGCAGGTGAGGCATTCAATATCAAGATTACGACGCAACATGACCTCACACTGGCAAATAGCATCCTAAAAAATCTCACCTGAGAGTAAATCGTTTCGTATTTGAGCAACTGTTTCATACTTAGGATGAGTTTTTCGTTCAACTCGCATTAGTCTTTTCAAAAAATATAGTTCTTGAGCAGTTAGGTCCAATTGCTTATACCAAGGTTTATCTACCAGAGATTTTGGTGCTGTATCATAGACATAATAAAGGAGATGAATTATAAAATCGCCTAAGTACCAAAAGTCTAATTCAGTCTTATACCTTTTATTATCTATAAAGCGTGCTAATCCAAAGTCTATTAGCGAAAGTTTTCCTTTGTGTAAAATCAGATTTGGAATCCGTATGTCTTTGTGGACGATATTTTTAGAATGCAATACCTCTAGCATATCCAAAATCTGCAGTGCAAACTCGCGTATTTCTGGTTTGTGATACCTAACTTTTTTGTGACATAGTAAATATTCGATGCTGTCGCCTTCCTTAAAATCGAATATAAAGCCACGTACATATTCTAGTTTAAATCGTCCCAAATATACAGGAAACCGAGGATCTTTTAAATCTGCAATAGTTTTGAGTGTTTCTAATTCAAATTTTATTTTTTCGGGAGAACGAAGAAAAGCTTCTCTTTTTAGTTGTTTGATAATCACTTTTGTAGTATCGTTAATGCCGAGGTAAACTTTGCCGTAGCGTCCTTCGCCAATTTGTTTAATCAACGTATAATTTTGAATGGTATCTCCAAGGGCTAGATGATGCTTTTTATCATACCAACTAGCCCTCAATTTGTCTAAGACCACCATGAACTAGCAGAGCCGCGTCTTCTTCTGCCATGAGAACGACTAAACGAAGAATGAGAACTAAACATAGCAGACATCAAATCGCTAAGGCTAGACATGCTACCTTTTTTGTAGTGCCTTCTGCCGTGATGGCTGCTGTGTCGTCTTCTGCCAGAGCCACTAAAAGAACCACTCAAAATACTACTAATAAAACTACTAAACCCACTCATAAGAGACCTCCTATGCTTCAATTTGAAAACTACTTTGTAAGTCTATAGTATAGCCAAAATAATTTCAAGGGATAAAGCGTATAAAATGTGTATTTTTTGCTATCCCCTTGATTTTTGTCAAATGATCATGATATCATCGGTACCTAAAGATTAGCCTATGATAAGGAGTACAGCAATGGAACTTTTAACGGAATTTAAAGAACATTTAAAAGAAATTGAAAATTTGAACCATGCAAATGCCATACTGTATTGGGATATGCAAACTGTTATGCCGAAGAATGGTATAGAAGCACATATAGATTCAATGACGCAACTCTCAAATCAATCGTTTAAATTGTGGACATCGAAAGCAACGGATGAGTTTTTGACGAAGCTGGCAGAGCCAACCAATATGTCTCAGCTCGACGACATTTCGAAGGTGATGGTAAAAAAACTCAAAGAGGACTTCGATCGCGATAAAAATATTCCACCAGAATTGGTAAAGCGCAGAACAATCGTAACAAGCAAGTCGGAGAATGAGTGGAAAACCGCAAAGTATGCAAATGATTTTGAGACTATGATTCCGTATTTCGAAGAGATCATATCCATTGCAAAAGAGACAGCAAGCTATACAAATCCAGGCGAGGATCCATATGACGCATTGTTAGATCATTTTGAAAAAGGTATGGACAAGGAAAAAATAGCGAAAATATTTAGTCAGCTACGAGACGGAACCGTACCTCTAATAGAAGAAATCGCGAAGAGAGCCAAATTTGATGACACTAGATTTAATGGTGAATTTCAAAAGATAGACCAGCAAAAGTTTGCAAACTATCTGATGAACGTTATTGGATATGACCTAGATTCGGGAGTTTTGGGAGAAACAGAGCATCCGTTTTCGTCTGGAAATGCACCGTTTGATGTTAGAATTACCACACATTACCATAAGGAAGATATTCGACCATCAGCATTTAGCATTTTGCACGAAGGTGGACACGCAATATATGAGCAGCATATCAACAAGGACTTGGTAGGTACAACCTTAAATTCAGGGACTTCAATGGGAATTCACGAAAGTCAATCTAGATTTTATGAAAACATTATAGGAAGAAACAAAAACTTCTGGAATATTCATTATTCTAAATTGCAGGAGTGTTTTTCGCAATACCAAAATATTTCAGTGGACGATTTTTATAAAGGAATCAACAGCGTATTTCCGTCGCTAATACGAATAGAAGCAGATGAGTTAACCTACAATATGCACGTTATAATTCGCTTTGAGTTAGAAAAGGCACTATTTGATGGCACATTGGCAGTAAAAGATTTGCCGACGGCGTGGCGCGATAAAATGAAAGCATACTTGGGAGTGGAACCAGCCAATAATAAGGAAGGTGTGCTTCAAGATGTGCATTGGCCGGCAGGCTTATTTGGATACTTTCCATCGTATACGTTAGGCAATATTTATGGAGGTCAATTTTTGGAAAGACTAGAAAAAGAGCTGGGCAGCATAGACGATATACTCGTCAACAACGAAATCAGCAAAATCACTCAATGGCTTACCAAAAATATTCATCAATATGGCAAAACTAAAACGCCAGCAGAAATCATTAAAGATACCTGTGGAGCAACTGTGGACGCAGCACCGATCATAAAATATTACACAACGAAATATTCTCAATTATATAATCTTTAAGCAAAAAAGCTTCTCGCAGCAGAAATGCCGATCTGAGAAGCTATACATATAAGTATCATCGGTGGGGTGAATGAAGGTGCCATCGGAGTCTCCAGACATTCTTGGAGCGAATTGTACCCAGTCCATATGTGCAGCAGATGTATGAAAACTAGACATTGAAACGAATCCATGATAAAATTTTACAGTAATATAAAGAAAAGTGAGGTACACTATGAGTAATCCAAATGTTTTAATTATCATGACAGATCAGCAAACCAGAAAAAGTATTAGCGCATTGGGAGCTGTGAATCTCAAGACTCCAAACCTCGATCGCATTGCAACGGAAGGGGCTATCTTCGAAAACTTTTTTACGCCAACTGCCGTGTGTACACCATCTCGCGGCTCATTTGTAACAGGGCTATATCCAATTCAGCATGGTTGCACGCATAATAACAATTTTTTATATGATAACGCAAAAACGATTGCAGAAGTGTTTAAGGATTCTGATTATCAAACTGGCTATGCAGGAAAATGGCATCTAAACGGCGATGCGAAGCCAGGATTTATGACATCGAAAGAATCGCGAGGATTTGACAGTTGCAAATATATGTATAACAGAGGTCACTGGAAAAGTATTGTGGCGGTGGACGGCAAGTTGACAGTTGCGCAAACAGATGAACTGACGGGGGTTAATAAGGTGGGCGACGAAAATACGTATACTACCGATGTGCTCTCCAAGGCCGCCATAAATTTTATCGAATCTCGTGACAAAACCAGGCCCTTTTTATATATGGTAAGTATCCCCGATCCGCATACACCGGTAACAGTTCGCGAGCCATATGCATCGATGTATAATCCAGCAGATATCATTTTGCCAGAAAACTTTTATAAATCGAATGCGCCATGGGCACCAGAGGGCACCTATAAAACTGCGGATAACAATAGCGATGGAGAAGCTGCAAAAAAATGGATGGCGTTGTATTACGGAGAAGTTAGCTGTATAGACGACAATGTTGGGAAAATATTACAAAGTCTCGAAAATGAAGGTATTTTGGACGACACTATCATAGTGTTTACAACAGATCATGGCGAGTATATGGGAGAGCACGGATTGTGGAGAAAAGGACAGTTGTATCCTGAAGTAAATCATGTGCCGTTTTTTGTGAGGTACCCTAAAAAAATTACCGCCAATACGAGAATTACTGATTACGTTTCTGCGATAGATATGTTAAGAACTGTAGCGTCACTTGCAGAAGTGGAGAATACGAGTTGCGATGTTGGGCAAGATGCCACGGCGCTTCTACGAGGAGATAATTCAAATTGGGATGGAGTTCAGTATTTGACGGGCTATGCATTTCGGTTTACAGCCATTATTAAAGATGGAATATTTGCAGGATTTAGACACGACGGCAAAAATTTGCTTTTTGATATGGAAAAAGATCCGTTGAACAATAATAATTTATATGATGATCCTGCTTATGCTGTAACAAAAAAAAATCTCTACGAAGCAATTTTGAAACATGAAATAAAATTGAATAGTCCATGCGTTGCGTGGCTAAAGGATACACAAATTATATAAAATGTATTGAAACCTCTCATAGCGGAGGTTTTTTTTGTATTAGTTAATAAAGTATTGCCGAATTTTAAATTATTGACATATACAATTGGTTATAATATAATTTTAATATACTTGTTTCAATATAACACGGAAAGGGGTTTTTCTAAAATGAAGGTTAAATTATTTGCATTAATGTTGTTTGGGGCGATGCTTGGGGGGTGCGCAGCGGCAGAGACAGATTTAGCAACCGATTCAGCAACAGGATTGAAAATCGCAATTGTAACAAGTCCATCGGGTGTGGATGATGGAAATTACAACGAAAATAATTATGATGGGATCTTGGAATATATAGAAAACAATCCGGGAGCCACAGTTACTGCAATGCAAGAAACCACGGGGGATGTAACGGCGTGTATTCAAATGGTTAGCGACATTGTTGCAGATTACGATGTGATAGTAACGCCAGGATTTCAATTTGCAGGTGTATCCACTATTGCTGCAGAAAATCCAGACAAAAAGTTCATTTTGGTAGATACGACTCCGCAAGAAGTGGATGGGCAAACCGAGTTTGAGAATCTATATTCGATGGAATTTGCAGAGCAAGAATCAGGATTTTTTGTAGGAGTTGCCGCGGCGCTAGAGAGTGAAACAGACAAAGTGGCTGTTATTAACGGGATTGGGTATCCATCTAATGTTAATGCGCAGTATGGATTTGAGAGCGGCGTAAATTATTCAAATGAAGTATTTGGAACAGATGTAGAAGTGATCGAGTTGCCGTCATATGCGGGAACAGATGTAACAGGCAAAGTGGTTGGAGGAAACTATGTGGGCGACTTTGCGGATGAGGCCACTGGCAAGGTTATTGCTAATGATCTCATTGACGAGGGGGCGGATATTTTATTTGTGTTTGCAGGAGGCTCTGGCAATGGGGCATTTACCGCGGCAAAGGAAGCAGATGGCATAAAAGTGATAGGAGCAGATGTTGATCA
The DNA here is from genome assembly GCF_030708075.1 of Candidatus Epulonipiscium viviparus. GTDB lineage: Bacteria > Bacillota > Clostridia > Lachnospirales > Cellulosilyticaceae > Epulonipiscioides > Epulonipiscioides viviparus. The sequence goes on from NZ_CP117982.1 coordinate 2,987,957, forward strand.
ATATAATGATGGGCAAAAGGGCAGCGAAAATATTGTGCTCACTTCTGCGCTCAAAGTTATGGATGCAAATGTAGATAGAATGTTACAAGCTGTAACAGATGGTACGTTTGAAGGTGGGCATCATCTGAGAAAGGCAGATAGCGATTCGACAGGATATGCGCATGAACCAGGACGCCATTTAATGAGCGATGATACGCTAGCAAAGCTAGAAGATGTTTATACCGCAGTTCAGGTCGGTGAAATTGTACCGGCATCGAACTTCAATGGTTTGACTCCGACAACATTTATAGGATTACCAAGTGCACAATAATATTTGAGACATATGAGGGTTGCCATTGATTTGGTGACTCTTTATTTATATGGAGGTGAATTGTTTGGAAGATTTTATAGTTGAGTTAAAACATGTTACGAAAAAGTTTCCGGGAATTATAGCAAATGATGATGTGAGTTTTGGAATTAGAAAGGGCGAGATCTTTGCAGTGTTGGGTGAAAACGGCGCAGGGAAATCTACGTTAATGAGTATGATTTTTGGAATGTATGAGCCGGATGCAGGAGAGATTTTTATTCGTGGAAAAAAGGCAGTGATAGAATCTCCTAACGATGCGTATAAACTGAATATTGGTATGGTGCATCAGCATTTCAAATTGGTTAGCGAATATACAATCACGGAAAATATCGTGTTGGGCAAAGAACCGATGAAGAAAAAATTTGGGATATTTCCTGTTGTAGACTTAAAAGAAGCGAATGCAAAAGTGGCCGCGTTATCAGAAAAATATGGGCTTCAGGTGAATCCGACAGATAAGATTAAAGATGTTGCGGTATCGATAATGCAAAGAGTAGAGATTTTGAAGATGTTGTATAAGGATGCAGAGATTTTGATTTTTGATGAGCCGACTGCAGTGCTAACTCCCCAAGAAATTGAATATTTACTGGAAATTATTGTTAATTTGCAAAAGAGTGGCAAAACCATAATTCTGATTACACATAAATTAGAAGAAATCAAAAAGATTGCGAATCGTTGTGCTATATTACGAAAAGGCAAGCTGGTTGATGTATATGAAGTTGCAGATTTGAGTACTCAGGATATGGCAAGATTTATGGTGGGTAAAAATATTTCGTTTGAATCATATAAACCAAATATTAAATTTGGGAAAATTATTTTAGATGTACAAAATCTTTGTGTGACAACTAATAAAGAAATTGTTAAAAATGTGTCGTTTCAAATACGTGAAGGCGAAATCTTCGCGCTAGCAGGGGTGTCGGGAAATGGTCAAACCGAAATTGCGGACGCTATTTGCGGAATAATTAAAAGTTCTGGGAAAGTGATAGTGAATGATATCGACATTTCGGCAGAATCGGTGCGCCAAAGAGCTGCGATAGGATATGTACCCGAAGATCGGCATAAATATGGGCTAGTTTTGGACTTTGATATTAGCGAAAATGTGGTGCTTCGAGACTATTATAAAGAACGATTTTGCCATAACGGAATATTGTACAAAAATGAGTTTACCGCATTTGCAAAAAGTCTGATAGCAAATTATGATATTCGCTGTGCAAACGGACCCAAGACTAATACGCGTTCGATGAGTGGAGGGAATCAGCAAAAGATCATCATCGCTCGCGAGACTGCTAGAAATGCAAAGTTGTTAATATTTGTGCAACCTACTCGGGGGCTGGATATTGGGGCAATTAAGAAGATTCAGGATAAGATTTTGAAGCTCAAAAATATGAGAACTGCTATTTTGTTAATTTCGCTAGAGTTAGACGAAATCATGCAGCTGAGCGATACGATTGGCGTGATTTACAACGGTGAAATTCAGGCTATTAAGAAAACCGCAGAAGTGAGTAAAGAAGAAATAGGAGAATTTATGATGGGGGTGCATCAATGAAAAAATTAATAATACCGCTTATATCACTGTTAATCAGTTTGTTAGCTGGCGTAGTCGTTATTCTTATAATAGGAAGAAACCCGATTACAGCGTATCAGAATTTGTTGCAGGGATCGGGGTTGTGGCCGAAACCTTCGTATGCAGGATTTAAGAGCATGTTTACGGACTTTATGGTGTTTCTGAATACGCTGACACCAATGATTTTTGCGGCATTGGCAGTGGTTGTAGCATTTAAGGCAGGTCTATTTAATATTGGAGTTGCATCTCAGATGCTGCTGGCAGGATTTATAGCAACGATTACAGTTGGATACAGCTCTCTAAATCCATTTATTGCGAAGCCACTTGTTGTCGTTATCGGAATGGTTGTGGGAGCTTTAGTTGCAGGATTGATCGGATATTTGAAATATAAATTTAATATTAACGAAGTAGTTTCGAGTATTATGTTTAATTACATTATCCAATATGTTGTAAGTTATTTCATAAATACTAAGTATATAGATGTTGTTTCGAGACAATCTAGAAACATAAATGCGGCGGCATCATTAACACTTAAAAATGTTGAGGCAGCGAATCTGAAAATGGACATTCCACTGGGATTTATTCTGGCCATTATTGCCGTATGTGTGATTGAGTTTATAGGAAATCGTACTAAAATAGGATATGAAGTGGATGTTGTAGGTAAGAGTAAGGAGGCCGCGACATACGCTGGAATTCGTGTGGGAGCTACTCTTATCAAGTCTATGTTATTGTCTGGGGCATTGGCAGGATTGGCAGGCGTAACGTATTACCTGGGGCTTAACTGGTCTATTCAACCACGCGTATTGCCGACTGTGGGATTTGACGCCATCGCAGTGGCATTATTTGGAAATTTGACAGCAGCAGGGAGTTTCGTGGCTTCATTTATCGTTACAATTATTACCAAAGGTAGTGCGTATATGAGCTCGATTTCAAAAGTTCCAGCGGAGATCGCATCGGTGATTACAGCATTGATTTTGTTATGTAGTGCAAGTGGCGCGTATATTAAATTTAAAAAGGGAGGCTTTTAGATGGAAACAATTATTATTGACGGGATGGCTTTTGCATTGCCTCTTTTGATTTCAGCAATTGGTGCGATCTATTGCGAAAGAAGTGGCATTGTCAACCTTGCGGTGGAAGGATTTATGGGAGTAGGCGCATTTTTTGGAGCATTAGCAGTGGTGTTTACAAGTAGCATTTTTCCTCAAGGGGGAATAGCGTCATTTGCAATAGCCGCGGTTGCCGCAATGGCAGGGGCAATGTTATTTTCATTGATACATGCGTTGTTGTGTATTAAATTTAAAGCGAACCAAACAATTAGTGGGGTTGTGATGAACTTGCTTGCCATGGCGCTTACAACATTTTTGACTAAGCAAATCAACGCTGTCGCATTTGGCAAACCATCATCAAAATTAGAGTTGGGGATTACAATGAAATTTGACATTCCATTTTTGTCGGAGTTGCCAATAGTGGGTGCGTTTTTTACAGAAATATATATATTTAATATTGTAATAATTGTGGTCGCGATCATTGCTTGGTATGTACTGTATCATAGAAAATTTGGAGCACATTTGCGAGCTTGTGGAGACAATCCTCATGCAGTGGCGGCCGCAGGAGTGGGAGTAGAAAAGACGAGAGTGTTAGCAATCATGGTATCTGGCGCATTGGCAGGACTAGCAGGGTTGGCATTTGCTTATTCTATATATGCGAGTTTTTCAGCAAGCTTTTATGTTGGATATGGGTATTTGGCCATCGCAGCAATGATATTTGGAAATTGGAAAATTATACCTACTTTATTTGCATGTTTAATATTTGGCTTTGCGCGATCATTTGGATATTCGTTGGGAGGAATGTTAGGGTTGCCAAGTACATTCTCAGATATAGCGATGACTATGCCATATATTTTTACATTATTGTTGTTAGTGTTCTTTTCAAAAAATAATCGGATGCCAAAAGCTTTGGGAGAAATTTATGATAAGTCTAAAAGATAAAGCTTTAATGGGTTATAAATATTGACTTATTGGTCAAACATGGTACAATAGGCAATAGAAAGAGAGGAAAACACATTGATTAAACAGGAAGTGAACTACTTACAACGACGAAAAAAATTCTTTTTAATTCGAACCCTAACATGGGCTACTGTGATTTTAGCAATTTTTATAATTGGGATTATTATCACAAAAAACAGAGCAAATTATTTTACTATATTGGCAGCAGTGTTGACATTAGGATTAGCCCAAAACCTAACGCGTTATTTGACATTTAGAAAGTATAAACTTCCTGATGCCGAATTTGCCAAGGACATAGATATTGTAAATGACGCGATTATTTATCACAGCGTTATTATCCCAACAGCAAAGGGAGATAAATATTTTCCGCATATAATATTGAAGGCAAACTTAATTTTCTTTGTAGTATATGATCCGCAGCCAACTAGAAATTTGGATGATGTTTTTTATAATAAGTTTATAGCTAAAGGTATTGATAGAGCGCATCTTCATTTTTGTTCTATTCAAAGTAGTGAAAGTTTGAGCAAGTTGTTGGATCAAATAAATAAGATAAAGCCGATAAAAGATAAGCAAGAAGCCAACTCTCATATATTAGAGGGAATGATACTATGATAGAAGTGTTGATTAATGAAACAGAATGTGATCAAAGGGTAGATAAATTTATACTAAAATATTTGGGTAACTACCCTATGAGCTATGTATACAAAGCATTTAGGACAAACAAGGTAAAATTAAATGGCAAAAAGCCGAAGGGGTCCGAAAAGCTTAAAACTGGAGATACACTTAAGATTTTTCTGCAAGCAGAAGTATCTTCGCCGACAAAGTTGGCAAAACATTTTAAGGTAATATATGAAGATGAGAATGTTTTAATAGCCGATAAACCGATTGGGATGTTGACTCAAAAAGCACGACGAGAGGACGTAAGCCTTGCAGAAGAAGTGCTATCATATTTGAATGAAAAGGGTGAATTAGAAGGGTTAAACGGGTTTAGGCCTGCACCTTCTAATAGGCTCGATAGAAATACTTCGGGATTGGTATTAGTTGGAAAAAACCAGGTCAGTTCTGTAGCTATTTCGCAAATGCTAAAAGATAAAAATATAGTTAAATCATATTTGGCAGTGGTAAAAGGAAATATAAAAAAGACTATTACTATCAGAGCTTTTCATAGAAAGTTAGCAAATAAAAATGAAGTACAAATTTTAGACTATAAAGCAGCTGGAACCAAAGAAATCGTGACAAAGTTGATACCTTTAGAACAAAGAGATGGAGTGACTTTGATAGAAGTTGAATTAATTACCGGAAAGACGCATCAGATTAGGGCTCAATTGAAAGAACTAGGACATCCTATTATAGGAGATTATAAGTATGGCAACAATGTGACAAACCATTATTTTAAACAAGCATACAATTTAACGTCCCAATTTTTGTGTGCTTATAAAGTTAAGTTTGATAGGTGCAATAATATTTTATCCTATTTAGAAGATAGAGTTTTCATAGCATATGTACCAACTGTATTTTCTAAAATATTGGACTAGGCAGACATTTTCTTGATCAAGATTTTGCTCTCCTTGATTAACTGTTTGTCTTTGAGTTCATAAGCACAGATTAGAGCCGAATCAAATAGTTTTAATTTTATGAAAATCTGGTAAGCTTCGATGTATTTTTTATCAAAGTATAGTACAACAGCAACTTCTTCGAGTGATTGTAAACCTTGCTGAACTTCGGCAGGGTTTTTGCATTTATTAAATTCAAAAAAGGCTAGGTCATATCGTTCGCTATTTAGATAGCAAATGCCGGCTTCGTAATGCATATCAGATTTTATATAGTATGTGGCTGCCTTGACAGGAGTTTTGAGAGAAAAGAATCGTGCGGCATTGGGATAGTCGCCAATTTGTTCATAAAGCGAACCTGCTAAGGCATAGAGTTTAAATTTTATGGCAGCGTCTATGGCGTTTTGAATGCGGCCTAACTTGGTGTAAGAGTAAACGATCCCTTCTCCATCGTTACCCTTCAAAAACGCATCTAACGCATAGTTATATTCTTGATATGCGAAAAAGATTTTTCCGGCTCGGGTATAAAACTCACAATCATAAAATAACTTGGCTTTTTGAAGGGCATCCAAAGAAAAATAGTCTATTTTTTGACCGATAACGTTTGATAATAATTTGGAATATTTTGTCATTAGTATCACCTCATTATATATATTTTTTAGGTAATTTTACTATATTTGCGGCAATATAGCAAGAAGAATTCAAGCAAGGAGGGGAAGCGTGGCATACTGGCGGAGCAGGGGCTTGAGAGGAAGCGAATTAGAAGCCCTAATAAATATTACAAACGATGTGTATAGAAAAAAGAATCTTGCAGTCATTCAAAAAATTCCAACGCCCATAACACCTATCAAAATAGATAAAACAAAAAAAGTAATCACACTGGCTTATTTTGATCAAAAAAGTACGGTTGATTATATCGGAGTGGCACAAGGAACTCCTATTTGTTTTGATGCAAAAGAAACGACAGCAGCATCGTTACCACTAGCAAATATTCATCAGCATCAGGTCGATTTTATGAACGAGTTTGCAAAGCAAAATGGAGTAGCTTTTTTGATTGTATATTTTAAGAGATACGAAAAATATTATCTTACTCCTATAGAGATTTTAGCAAAATATTTTGTAGATGCTATGAAAGGGGGGAGAAAATCTATTCCGTATAATGAATTTGCAAATGCGTACGAGATAGAAATAGCAAGTGATATGTATTTGCATTACCTGAAAGCGGTGCAAAAATATATTGATGACCTGAATATAAATGAAAACATTCGGCAATAATCTTGGCTGAGGTGAACAATTATGAAAAAATGTATCTTAGCTATTTTTTGTGCTGCATCAATGGCTGGTTGCATAGAAAATGAGATTCCGATTATAGCAGAAGTGGCAAAAATGGACGATGTATTTAAAGAAACAGAGGTTACATTGTTTGTAGAAAATAATGAAAAATTGGGTAAATATGAGCCCTATAGTGGAGTCTATCTTGGCGCATATATGGGCAACAAAGATATAAGCGACCAAGACTTTCTGAATAGTTTGGATACTGATTTGGCATTTAAAGTGTTTCAATACAAAGGGGCAAATTCGATAAGTCTTAATGAAATTTTACAATGTATAGCGGATAAGCAAACTCCATATTTTAAGTTTTTATTAACGGAGAAGACGAGTGAATATTATTATCTGATAGGAGATATGAAGAGGATGTTTAATATCCCGATATTTTTGGAGTTGTATCCCTTGACAGAAGATATTACAGATCCGCAAAAATATAAAAAATTGTATATAGAAACATATAATATTATCAAAAAAAATGCACCAAATACAGTGTTTGTCTATAGTGTAGATTATAACAATATAGAAGATTCACTCATTTTTTATCCTGGAGATGAATATGTTGATTGGATAGGGTTAAATGTATATATGCCAAAATATAAAAATGATCAAGCAGTTGATTATAGTAATCTAGAAACTAAAATTGATCTATGGTATCAGTTGTTTCAGGAGAAAAAGCCGTTGATGATTTCTGGTCTGGCAATATCGCATTATTCTAGTGTGGACTCTACGTATACTATTGCAAAGACAAAAGATGATTTGGAGTTCTTTTATGATGATATGATAGAAAAACATCCGCGTATCAAAGCAATTTTATACACAGACATAAATAATCGAGATTATGGGAAAGAAGATGATTTTAGAATTTCGATTAATGAGGATTTAATATCATTTACAAAAGAACTTTGGGGTGAAAATGTTTTTTTGCATCAACTTGTAAACGAGAATGAAAATTATTTGTCTAGCAAAGTGTCCTATACAGTACCAGTGCATATTTATAATGATATATATTATGTTCAAGATATTTATGTAAAGAATATTATAGATGAAGAGATATTAAATTCGATAGAAACTTTTAAAGATTTGCTTGGGAATATATACTATCCCTTGAAATATATCACAAACTCGTATTGAAACATTTTGGAGTTTGTGATATACTTTTAAAAAATAATTAAGAAATGTGGGGGGATTTATGGATAATAAAAGGCACAATTTAATTTTATTGATGGGTGGAATCTTTACAACTATTTTTATTGTTTTGGGTACAATGAGTTATAATGTGCGGATAAATGATGAATTGCAAGCATTGACGATGACAGCGTTGAAAGAAATTTCGTTAAAACAGCAGTTTATTTTAAATGAAGATATAAATTCAAATTCTGAACTACTAAATTTATTAGCAACTACAGTGGGTGCTTCTTCAAATATGGATATTGAGACAACGTTAGAATATATAGATATTGTAGAAGAAATATCTTCCTTTAAGCACATAAATATTGTTGGAGTTGATGGTATTGGTATCACAGCTAATAATGAAAAAATAGACATTTCAAATGAGCCGTATTTTACAGAAATGATAAACGGAAACTACATTTCAAATATAATCACATCAAGTTTTTCGAATGAAGATGTTATCATGTTATCAATACCAATAGAAAAAAATGGGGAAATTCAAGGTTATGTAGCAGGAGAATATAATATTTCTAATCTTGAAAGTTTATTAACGTCTGCTTTTGATGGTCAAAGTTTTATATTTGTACTGGATGCGACAGGAGCAATTATTGCGCAGCATACAAATGAACTTACTCAGCCTAAAGTTAATATGTTTGAAATTTTTAAAGATCAGGATTTAACAGATAAAGTGCTTGATGCGATTCAAAAAGGTGAATCTACGAATGTAGTTTATACTTTTAATGAAGATACTCGAATAGGTGAAATTTGTCCAATTGATTTTAATGGTTGGTCGCTAATATACATCTTGCCAGAGCAGGTTATTGATGATTATACTCAAAATATAATGGAACAAGTAAATTTATTCACTTTCGGTATGGTTATTGTATTAGTTCTTCTTGTATTTATAACTTCTTTTGCGCAAAGGAATACATTTAATACTATTCGTATGTTGGCTTATTATGATGAATTGACAGGTCTGCCTAATTTAGTTAAATTTAAAATGGAGGCTAATCAACTTCTTGTGGATAATCCAGACAAAGATTTTAGTATAGTAAAGTTAGATATCAACAATTTTAAAGCCATTAATGAATTATATGGACATGATACTGGAAATAAAGTATTACGTGCATTAGCAGATGTTGTACATACTGATGAGATCCCGAACTATACTTACGCCAAGATTGCAGTAGATGAATTTCTGCTCTTGGGACCAAGTGAATTTTTTTCAGATCTAAGTAATGAGCTGAGTTTAGATGAGAATAAATTTAAAGAGGCGGTTTCGTTTATACCTTTCCATCATATAAAACTTATTTATGGAAGATATAAAATAGAAGAAGATGAAAATGATATTGATAAGATTATTGCGAAGGTTGATATTGCCCACAAAACAGCCAAATCGAAAAAGAACATATATTTTTGTGATTATGATGAGAATTTCAAAAAAACTATGTTAAAAGCAGCGGAAATAACCAATAAGATGGAAGTGGCTCTTGAGCACAAAGAATTTAAAGTTGTTCTGCAGCCTAAGTATGACACTATAACCGAACAACCTGTTGGAGCGGAGGCTTTAGTGCGTTGGATAGAAGATAATGGAAAGATGATTTTTCCAGACGAATTTATTCCGTTATTTGAAAGCAATGGATTTATTACAAAATTAGATAAGTATATGCTAGAAGAAGTTTGTATCTTAATTAGACAGTGGATCGATAATGGTATAACCCCTATTCCTATTTCAGTAAACTTCTCTAGAGTGCACATCAATAATCCTAATTTTACTAGCGAAATTAAGGCAATTATAGATAAGTATAATGTAAACACAAAATATATCGAGATTGAGTTAACAGAAAGTACAATACTAGATAATGAATCTGAATTAAAAACAATTTTCGAAAATTTTAAAACAAGCCACCTTGTAATAGCGATGGACGATTTTGGCTATGGATATTCTTCATTAGGGTTTTTAAAAGATTTTGATGTGGACATAATTAAATTAGACAGAAGCTTTTTTAGTTTTGATGCCGACAATGAAAGAAGCCGTATAGTTATTAGAAATATTGTGAAGATGGTTAAAGAATTGGGCGTAGTTGTGGTAGCAGAAGGAGTTGAAACTAAAGAACAACTAGATTTCTTGAAGTCAACAAGATGTGATATGGTTCAGGGTTATTATTTCTCAAAACCTATTCCAATAAAAGATTTTAATAAAAATATTTTAGGGGCCGATTTCTAAATGAAATTGGCTTTTTGAGAATTTAACGAGTGGAGGAATTTATGGACGAAAGTAGTTTAATTAAACGAGCTCAAAGTGGTGATGTTGGGGCTTTTGAGGTACTTATAAAAAGTTATGAAAGTACAATTTATCGGATATGTTTTAAAGTTTTAAAAAACGAAGCTGATTCGTTTGATGCTGCACAAGAAGTATGTATTAAAATTTGGAAACAACTGGGTAAATTTGAAGAAAAATCTAAATTTAGCACTTGGGTATATAGAATTGCAACTAATCAATGTTTGGATATACTAAGAAAGGGTAAGAATAAGAAAGTTGTTTCTATTAATCAAAACGAAGAATGGGCTTTGGAACTTGAAGATACAAAGATTAACATTGAAAAGCAAGTGGAAGATGCAGAGAGACTGAGAATATTAAAAAGTGCGCTAGATGAATTGAAAAAAGAATACAGTGAGATTATAATCTTAAAAGATGTAAAAAACTTAAGTTATGAAGAAATAGCAACCGAGAAAAATATTTCGTTAGGTACCGTTAAATCAAGATTATTTAGGGCTAGGAATGCATTAAAAAATATTTTGAAACAGGACAAGGAACCTTTTAGAAGCTTTTGGCGTCATAATAATAGAAAGGAGGGGTTATAATGAAATGTGATTTGGAACAATTGTCTTTGTATATAGATGAAGAACTTGAACCATCTCAAAGGTTGGAAATAGAAGAACATTTAAAAACTTGTGATGATTGTCAAAGTAATTTGCAGTTGTTGCTCGAGATAAAAGAACAATTATCGATGCTGGATGAAGTGCCTTTACCAGATAATTTTCATAGTGAACTTATGAATAAAATAGCCCCTAAAAAACATAATTATACAAAATATTATTTATCAGCAGCTAGTGTTTTAGCAATTTGTGTAGTAGGAATTAGTACATTCTTTAATCAACCTGCAGAGCAAAGCCCTGTTCCTATGATGTATAGCACCCCTCCAGTTGCAGCGAGAAATATTCCAAGTGAGGAAGAGCATCTGGGTAATCCTGTTAGCTATATTGTGGAATTAAATGCTCCGAATAAAGATGTAGTTGATAAATTACGACGAATTTTAGATGAACAAGAACTAAATTATTTTGACATGAGTATTGATGGAGTTCTTCATTATATTATAAATAGTGAATCTGATTATGCTATTTTAGCGGACTATCTTAGAGAAAATGCAAGTGATTTTAATCAAACTCCTGTGTTAGATTCTCTAATTGATCCTGTGATGATAGAATTAATTATTCATTATCCTTGACAGAATAATTTAGGTTTGCTAAATTTATAACAGACGAGAAGATTTTTTGTCTATGGCAAAGAGTCTTTTTTTTTGGAGGTATAAGATGGAAAAAACAATGCAAGAAATTGTTGCAATAGCAAAATCAAGAGGATTTGTATATTCTGGATCTGAAATATATGGAGGACTCGCTAATACTTGGGACTACGGTCCATTAGGTGTTGAATTAAAAAATAATATAAAAAGAGCTTGGTGGAAAAATTTTATTCAAAAAAATCCATTAAATGTTGGAGTAGATTGTGCAATATTAATGAATCCTGCTGTTTGGAAAGCTAGTGGGCATTTAGGAGGATTTTCTGATCCTCTTATGGATTGTAAGTCTTGCAAAGAAAGATTTAGAGCGGACAAAATTATAGAAGATTACATGAAAGAAAATGGTGTAGAAGAAATAGTTGATGGCTGGTCAAATGAGAAAATGCAAGATTATATTAAAGAAAATAATATAGAATGCCCTTCTTGTCATGCGCATAACTTTACCGATATTAGGCAATTTAATTTGATGTTTAAAACTTTTCAAGGAGTTACTGAAGACTCTAAAAATACGGTATATCTTCGCCCAGAAACTGCTCAAGGAATTTTTGTCAATTTTAAAAATGTGCAGAGAACTTCTCGTAAAAAGATTCCGTTTGGTATTGGTCAAATTGGCAAATCGTTTAGAAATGAAATTACTCCGGGAAATTTTATTTTTAGAACTCGAGAGTTTGAACAAATGGAACTTGAATTTTTCTGTAAACCGGGTACTGAATTAGAATGGTTTGTAACCTGGAAAAATATATGTAAAAGTTGGTTATTAAATCTTGGAATAGACGAAAAAAGCATTCGTATGCGAGATCATGCTAAAGAAGAACTTTCTCATTACAGCAATGCGACTAGCGATATCGAATTTAAATTTCCGTTTGGATGGGGTGAGCTTTGGGGTATTGCCAGTCGTACTGATTATGATTTAAAGCAGCATATGGAGCATTCTGGTGAAGACATGAATTATTTTGATCCGACTACAAACGAAAAGTATATTCCGTATTGTATAGAACCGTCTCTTGGTGCAGATAGAGTTACTTTGGCATTTTTATGCGAAGCATATTGCGAAGAATCATTAGAAGATGGAGATAGCAGAAATATTTTTAAATTTCATCCTGCGCTGGCTCCTGTAAAGGCGGCTATTCTTCCTTTGTCAAAAAAACTTTCTGAACAAGCACTAAATATTTATAATATGCTATCAGATCATTTTAATGTTGAATATGATGAAGCTGGATCTATTGGCAAAAGATATCGTAGGCAAGATGAAATTGGAACTCCATTTTGCATCACATATGATTTTGATTCTAAAGATGATAATTCGGTTACAATTCGTGATAGAGATTCTATGAAGCAAGAACGTATAAATATAAATGGAATATTGAAATATATTACAAAAAAAATAGATAATTAAGAGCCTATACAAATGATATTTTTTGGTATAAAATATGAAACGACAAAATAATTTTTATTGGAGGTAATATAAAATGGCACATAAATGGGTCTATATGTTTAAAGAAGGGGATATGAATAAAAATCTTCTAGGAGGAAAGGGTGCAAATCTATGTGATATGACTAAACTAGGCTTGCCAATTCCACAAGGCTTTATTGTGACAACCGAAGCGTGTACTGAATATTATAACAATGATAAAAATTTATCAAAGGACATAATTGATCAAATTAAGTCATCTCTAACTCAGTTAGAAGAAATTTCGGGCAAAAAATTTGGAGATACACAAAATCCTCTACTTGTGTCAGTTCGTTCGGGAGCTAGAATTTCTATGCCTGGTATGATGGACACAGTTTTAAATTTAGGTTTAACAGATGTTTCTGTTGAAGGATTGGCAAAGAAAACTGGTAACCCTAGATTTGCGTATGACTCATATAGAAGATTCATACAGATGTTTTCGGACGTAGTAATGGAGCTTCCTAAATCTAGATTCGAAGTTATAATAGATGAACTTAAAGAAAAGAAAGGCGTACAATTAGACACAGAACTTGATGCCGATGACTTAAAAGAAATGGTAGTTAAGTTTAAAGAATTTTATAAAAAAGAGCTTGGTAAAGATTTCCCTCAAGATCCAGAGACACAGTTACTAGAAGCCGTACAAGCAGTGTTTAGATCGTGGATGAACTCTCGTGCGATAGCTTATAGACGTATGAATGATATACCTTCTGATTGGGGTACTGCTGTAAACGTTCAGATGATGGTATTTGGTAATATGGGAGAAACATCTGGTACTGGTGTTGCCTTTACAAGAAATCCTTCGACTGGAGAAAAGTTGATTTATGGAGAATATCTAATTAACGCACAAGGAGAAGACGTTGTTGCGGGTGTTAGAACTCCTCAACCTATTAGCCATCTAGAGCAAGATATGCCAGAAGTATATAAAGAGTTTATGGCGATTGCGAACAAACTTGAGGATCATTATAGAGATATGCAAGATATGGAGTTTACTGTTGAGGATACAAAACTTTACTTCTTACAAACTAGAAATGGTAAAAGAACGGCTGCGTCTGCTCTTAAGATTGCAGTTGAGCTAGTTAAAGAAGGTATGATTACTGAAAAAGAAGCTGTTCTTCGTGTTGAACCTAAACAATTAGATCAATTACTTCATCCTACTTTTGATGTTACTGCTCTTAAGCAAGCTAAGACAATTGGAAAAGGTTTACCTGCCTCTCCAGGAGCTGCCACAGGAAAAGTTTACTTCACTGCAGAAGATGCTAAAGCTGCAGCTGCCAAAGGTGAAGCTGTTATATTGACAAGACTAGAAACTTCTCCGGAAGATATTGAAGGAATGCATGCATCTAAAGGTATATTGACTGTACGCGGAGGAATGACAAGCCATGCGGCTGTTGTTGCACGTGGTATGGGTACTTGCTGTGTATCTGGTTGTGGAGAAATTAAAATTAATGAACACGATAAGTCTTTCACTTTAGACGGAAAAACTTATAAAGAAGGCGACTATATTTCTCTTGATGGTTCAACTGGAAATATCTATGGAGAACAATTAAAAACTGTTGAAGCAGAAATTAGTGGTGATTTTGAAAAGTTTATGAAGTGGGCTGATGAATATAGAACTATGAAAGTTAGAACTAATGCAGACACTCCAGCTGACGCAGCAAAAGCGGTTGAGTTTGGTGCAGAAGGAATTGGACTTTGCCGTACAGAGCATATGTTCTTTGAAGAAGACAGAATTAAAAAAGTTCGAAAAATGATTGTAGCTAAAGAAGTTGAAGAAAGAAAAGCAGCTCTTAAAGAATTATTGCCTCTTCAAAAAGGTGACTTTATTGGAATATATGAAGCGATGGGTGAAAGACCTGTAACTGTTAGACTACTAGACCCGCCACTACATGAATTCTTGCCTACAGATAAAGCTGATATCGAGGAAATTGCAAAAGAGATTGGCGAAACTTATGAAAGTCTGCAAGCTACTATTGATAGTTTACACGAGTTTAACCCTATGATGGGTCACCGTGGATGCCGACTATCTGTATCTTATCCAGAGATTGCAGATATGCAAGCTAGGGCTATTATAGAGGCTGCAATTGAAGTGAAGAAGTCTAAGGGATATAATATTGTTCCAGAAATTATGATTCCTCTTGTTGGAGATAAAAAAGAACTTGAATATGTTAAGGATATTATTGTAGCGGCAGCAGACGATGTAATTGCTAAATCTGGTGTTGAACTTAAATATCTAGTTGGTACAATGATTGAGATTCCAAGAGCTGCTTTATTGGCAGATCAAATTGCTGAAGAGGCTGCTTTCTTCTCTTTCGGAACTAATGACTTAACACAAATGACTTTTGGATTTTCTCGTGATGATGCTGGTAAATTCCTAGAAGATTACTACGCAAGAGGAGTTTATGAATCTGATCCATTTGCAAGACTTGATCAAACTGGAGTGGGTCAGTTAATAGAAATAGCAGTTGAAAAAGGACGCAAAACTAGACCAGATATTAAGCTTGGTATTTGTGGAGAACATGGTGGAGATCCATCTACAATCGAATTCTGTCAAAAAGTGGGCTTAAATTATGTATCTTGCTCACCATTTAGAGTTCCAATTGCTAGACTAGCAGCGGCTCAAGCAGCGATAACACAATCTAAGTAAATTATTTAAAAAGGACATGCAAGTTGGTGTCCTTTTTTGATCTTAAAGTGTTTAGTTAATAACTGTTCTTTTTTTTGTGAAAAATGAATATTAAAGGCAGATTATAAATATATATAAAAAGAACATCATTTTTAGTATACATAATAATTTGAACTCTAGTCACGATTCTACACTTTATATCATTAACATATATTGTTAAATGAATAAGTTAGATTGTATAAAATGTATATCATATCCAAAATATGGATATATTATATTATAACTAAAAGATTTAGTAAGGTTATAATCCGCTGAATATATAAAAAAATTAAACTGTTATTATATTTTTCTTTTTAGTTGTCAATACTATATAAGAGAAAAAAGAGGAAATGTGACAATGATGATTATATTGTTGAGATAGGAAGGAACATATGTATTTTGCGGAAGATTTTATTGAAAAAATTAGAACTTATATTGATATTGTCTCACTAATTTCTGAGTACACTAATTTAGTGAAAAAAGGAGCCTCTTCTTATATAGGCAAATGTCCTTTTCATAACGAAAAAACTCCGTCATTTGTAGTAAGTGAAGATAAGCAAATGTATTATTGTTTTGGTTGCGGAGTGGGTGGTAATGTAATAACCTTTATGATGGAGAAAGAAAATTTGTCGTTTGGAGAGGCTATAGAAAGTCTTGCAATAAGAGCTAATATTCCTCTTGAATATGATAATAGTAGAATAAACAATAATCGTGAGGCTTTTTTTAAAAAAGATGTTATTTTTGACCTTTATAAAAAAGCGGCACGTTTTTATTATTATAATTTAACTAGAAATACCCCAGAGTATGTGAGGCAATATCTTGTAGATAGAGGGATTAATAAAGACTCTATAAAGATATTTGGTCTTGGTTTTTCACCGAATTCTTTCAATGCATTATACAAGTATCTAAGATCAGAGGGTGTCACAAATGAACTTTTAGTAGAGAGTGGACTTTGTGTTTTAAATCATAATAGTGGATTAATTTATGATAGATTTGTAAATAGACTAATGTTTCCTATATTTAGCCCCACAAAAAAAGTAATCGCATTTGGAGGAAGAGTGTTTGGAAATGAAAATCCTAAATATCTTAATTCTTCCGAAAACTTAATTTTCCATAAAAGTAATAATCTGTATGGTTTAAATTTGGCTAAAATGAAAAATCATGAATATTATATATTAGTAGAGGGATATATGGACGTTATTGCTATGCATAGAGAAGGATTTACTAATACCGTGGCATCACTGGGAACAGCATTTACCGAAAGCCAAGCAAAGCTTCTAAAAAGATATACTGATAATATAGTAATCATTTATGATAGTGATAATGCAGGACAAAAAGCAACTTTAAAAGCTAGTAAAATTTTGAGAGATGAAGGGTTTAGTGTAAAAATTTTAGAATTGAATGGAGCTAAAGACCCTGATGAATTTTTAAAAAAGTATGGAAATGAAAAATTACAAAATGCCATAACTGTTGCTAACAGTGATATATGGTATAAAATTACAAAAATCCAAATGTTGTATGATTTAAATAACTTGCCTGAAAAAATTAAGTTTTTAGAGCAAATTTCATCTATTATTGCCAATTTACAAAATTCTATTGAACAGCAGCTATATATTGATGAAATATCAACAAGATTTAATGTAAATAAATCAGCAATAGAAACAGAAATAAAAAAGAGAATTGTTAATACTAAAGAAAATAAAATTGTCTATGAAAACCATTCTAAGAAAAGCGATATTGAAGTCGATTTATTATCAGTGCTATATCATACTCCTACTATATATGATAGCATTTCGGAATATGTATTTCCAGAATTATTTACAGAAGGGGTAAAACGAAATATAGCTATAAGTTTAATTAATGACAGATCAATTGATACAGCTTTGTTAAATAAAAAATACCCTAATGTAGAAGACCAAAAAATTATCTCCTCTATTATAATTGGTAAAGATGGTATATATAAAGAAAAATTTGTTTTATATAAGATAGTTACTGATGCAATTAAGATACTTAACAATGCGTATTATATAGAACAACTGAAAAATCTTAGTGCCAATCCAGAAAAAATACAACATTTAATGAAACTAAGAAATAGCATAGTGAAATTGAATATTGTTCCAAAAAATGGTTAAAATAGTAGACGATGAAAGGAATGTGAGAATATTGAAAGATGAACTGCAACAGCAACAAAAAATGACATTTAAGATTAGACTAGACCAACTTTTAGTGTTAGCTAAGGATAAAAATGGAGTGTTAGAGCAAAAAGATATAACCGATGCCTTTTTAGACTTAGAGTTAGAGCCAACAAAAATTGAACAGGTATATGAATTTTTAGAAGCTCAAAGTATTGATATTATAGGTGAGATTTCTAATATTGAGAACGAAAACCTAAACGAAGATATTATTGATTTTACTTTACCTGAAGGTGTAAGTATCGATGATCCAGTTAGGATGTATCTAAAAGAAATTGGCAAAGTTCCACTCCTTTCAGCTGACGATGAAATTAAGCTTGCAAAACGTATGGAATCTGGTGATGAAGAAGCTAGAAAGCGACTTGCAGAAGCTAATCTCAGATTGGTAGTTAGTATAGCAAAAAGATATGTCGGTCGGGGAATGTTATTTTTAGATTTAATTCAAGAAGGGAATTTAGGATTAATTAAAGCTGTTGAAAAGTTTGATTATACAAAAGGCTATAAATTTAGTACCTATGCAACTTGGTGGATTAGACAAGCAATTACAAGAGCTATTGCTGATCAAGCCAGAACAATTCGAATTCCTGTTCATATGGTAGAAACTATAAATAAATTAATGCGAATACAAAGACAATTACTACAAGAATTGGGGCGTGATCCACAACCTGAAGAAATTGCAAGAGAAATGGAATTGAGTGTAAATAAAGTGAGAGAGATTATGAAAATTTCCCAGGAACCGGTGGCTTTGGAAACTCCTATTGGAGAAGAAGAAGACACTAATTTGGGAGATTTTCTTGCAGATGAAGATGCACCAGCTCCTGCAGAAGCGGCAGCGTTTACTCTCTTAAAAGAGCAATTGATAGAAGTTTTGGATACTTTGACTGACAGAGAACAAAAAGTATTAAAATTGAGATTTGGTCTAGATGATGGGCGTGCTAGGACGTTAGAAGAAGTTGGGCGTGAATTTAACGTTACTCGTGAACGTATTAGACAAATTGAGGCTAAAGCTCTTAGAAAGCTTCGTCATCCTAGTAGAAGTAAAAAATTACGAGATTATTTGGAATAAGAGAAGTTGTTTTGCAACTTCTTTTTTTTATAAAGAAAGTGAGATATATGACAAAAAGATTATTAGAAATAGCAAATGCAGTGAATAAAGGTGCACGAGTAGCAGATATAGGGACTGATCATGGATTGGTTCCTAAATATTTAATAGAAAATGATATTGCAAGCTTTGTGCTAGCTTGTGATATAAATTTAGGTCCATTACAACGAGCTAGACAGTATATTGGTGATACTAAGAACATTGAAATTAGGCAGAGTAATGGACTTTCAAATATAAAAATGGAGGATAATATTGATACTGTTATAATAGCTGGAATGGGTGGGCATCTTATAAAAGAAATATTATCTAGAGATTTTAATACTATAAAATTTATAAATAGGCTTATACTATCACCACAAAATGCACAAAATAACATAAGAAAATTTTTACATTCCATTGATTTTAAAATTGTTGATGAAATTTTTATAAAAGATATGTCTAAATTCTATGTTATAATAATAGCAGAAAGAGGAGTTCAATCATATACTAATGAATATGAATATGAATATGGTTTTTTGAATATCAAAACATTAAATATGGATTTTAGAGAATTTATAAGTCAGAAACAAAGTGCAATAATAAATATATTAAAACAGTTAGAACCCAATACTACTAGATATAATGAACTGCAAAATGAGCTGGAGGTTTTAAAATGTATACAATAGAAAAGATTATGCAGGTATTAGAAGAACTTGCGCCGCTGGATTTGGCTGAAGAATGGGATAATGTTGGTGTATTAATTGGCACAAATTCAAAACCGGTAAAAAAAATAATGTGTGCGCTTGATTTAAATGAGCAAATTGCAGATGAAGCCATTGCTGCAAGTGTGGATTGTATAATTACGCATCACCCATATATATTTACAGGGTTAAAGAAAATAGATTATGCAACATCAATTGGAAAAGTAATTCGTAAGTTGATTATCAACGATATTAGTTTAATTGCTATGCACACAAACTTAGATAAAACAAAAGATGGTATTAATGATATAATCTGTAAAGGATTAAATGTCGAAATAGTAAATGGAGATAATTTTTTAAGATGGGGAAAAATTAATTCAATAACTTTAAAAGATTTTATTACAAAGGTAAAAAAATTTTTTGATGCTCCTGTTATTAGAGTAATTGGATATAGTGATAAAAAAATAGAAGCTGTATCGATATGTTCTGGCAGTGGAGCAGAATTTATCAAGCAAGCTGCTAGTGTCAGCGATGTATATATTACAGGAGATTTAAAGTTTCATGAAGCTCAAGGAGCTATTGCAGAAGAACTAATTGTACTGGATGTAGGTCATTATAATAGCGAAAAAATCATAATCCCGTATCTTGTAGATTACTTAAAAACAAAACTGGATATAGAAGTTATCAGTACCAATATCTGTGCTGAAGTGTTTAAAACAGTGTAAAAAGAGTGTTCGTTGCGTAAAGGGGGAAAAAGAGTATGGAAACTTACTTTGATTTGGCAAAAGAAAAGTATGCTGGGCAAAATGTATGTGCTTTTAAGGGAACAAAAGGACTTATTGAATTAGGAAATAAAATAGATGAATTGAATGTGACGCCGATATATTTAACGGATAAAGATGGAATGAGAATTTTTGAAAGAACTTGTACTTTTTTGATGATTGTAGCTACAAAACTATTGTTTAATGAACAAGTTATAATTAATCATCATATGTCTGGAGGATATTTTGGAGAATTTGTCAATTTAGATTTTAATGTGTCAAAAAATATCGGAGCAATCAAAGAAAAAATGTTGGAATTAGTCGAAGCGGATTTGCCTATTGAAAAAGAAGTTGTACTTGTAGGAAAAGCAATAGATTTTTTTGAAAACACAGGTATGATTGATAAAAGCGAGCTTATTAAATATAGAAGAACTTCTACTATTAATACCTATAAATTGGAAGATGTTCACGATTACTTTTATGGATATATGTTACCAAGTACAGGATGCATTAAATTATTTGATTTATATGCATATGGACATGGGTTTATGCTGTTGTTTCCAGATAAAAAAAATCCAGAAATATTGGCTGAAAAAAAGTATGAACCTCAATTATTTGAAGTATTTAAAGAATCCAAACAATGGGTTAGAATTTTGGGAGTGGATACAGTTGCCAAACTAAATGAAAAAATCGTTTCAGGTGAAATCGAAGAGTTAATTAGAATGCAAGAAGCTTTGCACGAAAAGAAAATTGCCAAAATCGCTGATCATATTCTATCATTTGGTACTAAAAAAGTTATATTAATAGCGGGTCCATCTTCTTCTGGTAAAACTACATTTTCTAAGCGACTTTGTGTTCAACTTAAGGTTAATGGAATGACTCCTGTGTTAATTTCTATGGATAATTATTTTGTAAATCGTGAATTTACACCAATCGACGAAAATGGTGATCTGGATTTTGATGATATTAAAGCTCTAGACACTGAATTATTTAATGAGCATCTAAAAGCATTGGTGGAAGGTAAAGAGGTAGAAATTCCTACATTTAACTTTAAATTAGGTAAACGAGAATACAAGGATGATTTTATTAAATTAAAGAGTGAAGATGTTTTGGTTATTGAAGGAATACACGCTTTAAATGAACAAATTAGCTCCAGCATTGAAAGAGATAAAAAGTATAAGATTTATGTAAGTGCACTAACTCAACTCAATATTGATAACCATAATCGAATTCCTACAACAGATACTCGACTTATGCGCAGAATGATTAGAGATAATACGTATCGCGGGATTAAGCCTGAAGTAACCCTATCTATGTGGCCTTCTGTTAGACGTGGTGAAGAAAGAAACATTTTCCCATTTCAAGAAGAAGCGGATATTATGTTTAATAGTGTTATGATATATGAACTTGCTGTGCTTAAACAAAAAGCAGAAGCACTATTATTCAGTATCAATAGAAATTCGCCTTATTTTGATGAAGCAAAGCGATTATTAAAATTTTTGGAGTATTTCTTAGGAATAGATACAAACGAAATTCCTTGTAATTCATTGTTGCGAGAGTTTATTGGAGGAGGTTGCTTAGAATGAGCGCGCAAAAGAGGATACGATTTTTGTCGTATCTTTTTTTTTTTAATTTACTTAATTTTACAAATTATACGAATATTATGGTATACAATAATTAAAAAGGATAACGAGGGAAATTATGCAAGTAATTTACATTGATGTATTATTTTTTATTAATTTTATTATGGATATTTTTATATTTTTCACAGGAAGCTTGCTTTATATTAGGGTGCCTTTTAAAAAATTATTGCTAGCTAGTACTATTGCGGCACTTTTGTCCTGTTTAGTAATAATCTTTCCAAATTTAGAAAGGCTTTCTTTTAATTTATATTATATTTTCCTCCCTTGTATTCCTATAATTTTGTTATATGGGACAAAAAATTTTTTTAAGGCATATTTAATAAATTTTTTATGTGCTTGTATAATAGGTGGAGTTGCTCTTAGCGTTTACTTTCAGTGTAGTTTTGTAATGGGTAATGAAGCATCTTTAATCTTAACAATATTATGTGGAGCAGTCATTTCTTTTCTAACTTATTACTTTTTAATTGCCATAAGAAAAAAATTTTTGCTTATTGTTGGTGAAGCTTATATGTCGTTTGAATTATATGGTAATACAGTTAATCTAAAAGGGATAGTGGATACTGGAAATACTCTTTATACAGTTTTTTCAAAAGAACCTGTGGCGATTGTGCAACTGGATAAGGTTAGGAAATTTTTAGCAATAGAACTATTAGATTTTATTGAGGAAATTGATGCTGGAAAAGAATCTTTGAGAATGTTGGATAAAGCTTCTCTTATACCATTTAATAGTGTAGGTTGCAAGAGTGGATTAATTGTAGGAGTAAAGGTTAGTAATGTAACAGTAAAACGAGGAAGTAAAATATATGTACATAGGAATGCAATTATTGGACTGTCATCAGAACTTTTTAAAGAAGATATTAATGTGCTTATACATCCAGATTTAGTAAACTAGGAGGCGATTTATGTGGGTATTTTTAACAAAGTGGTGAATCTTGCTCAAAATACGTATTTCAAAATATTGAAAAATCAAACAGGGCAAGTTCATTATATCGGGGGGAGTGAAGTACTGCCTGCTCCGTTAAGTAAAGAGGAGGAGAACGAACTTTTAATGCAAATGATAGAGTACCCTGATGATGATGAAAAAATTAATGAAATTAAAAAAATTTTGATAGAACGAAACTTAAGATTAGTAGTATATATCGCAAAAAAATTTGAAAATACTAACAAAGGGATGGAAGATCTAATTTCTATTGGATCTATTGGTCTTATTAAAGCGATTAATACGTTTAAACCGGATAAAAAAATTAAACTGGCAACCTACGCATCTCGGTGTATTGAAAACGAAATTTTAATGGATATAAGACGTACTAACAAACTAAAAGTAGAAGTATCAATCGATGAACCACTCAATACCGATTGGGATGGCAATGAGTTGCTTCTTTCTGATATATTGGGCACTGACTTTGATTCTGTCTATCGAAACATAGAGGATGAGGTAGATAAAGCATTGCTAAATACAGCTCTTGGTCAACTGAGTACACGTGAGCGAGAAATTGTGGAGCTTAGATATGGTTTTAAAAATGAAGGAAAAGAAAAAACTCAAAAAGAAGTAGCAGATATGCTAGGTATCTCGCAGTCTTATATATCAAGGCTTGAGAAGAAAATCATCGGTCGCTTAAAAAAAGAAATGAAAAAAATGAGCTAAAACATGTATAATTTGCCATGAGGTGGGTATCCTATATCTAAGGCTAATAAGACAACTTTTAAGGAACGACGAGGAGGATTCTACATGGCAATTAATAAAGTCGAGATTTGTGGTGTTAATACCGCTAAATTACCCACCCTAACCAATCAACAAAAGGAACATTTATTTGAGTTGATTGGAGCTGGAGATAATATGGCTAGAGAAGAATATATTCGTGGTAATTTAAGACTTGTACTTAGTGTAATACAGCGGTTTAATAATCGAGGTGAACATGTAGATGATTTATTTCAGGTAGGATGCATTGGTCTTATTAAAGCGATTGATAATTTTGATACTACTCAAGGAGTAAAGTTTTCTACTTATGCAGTACCAATGATTATTGGTGAAATTAGAAGATATTTGAGAGATAACAATGCAATTAGAGTAAGCCGCTCACTACGAGACACTGCATACAAAGCTTTACAAGTAAAAGAAAAATTACTACGACAAAATTCAAAGGAACCAACAATCGAAGAGATTGCTGCGGTTCTAGAAATTGCAACAGAAAATATTGTATTTGCACTAGATGCTATTCAAGATCCAATCTCATTATTTGAACCAGTATATCATGATGATGGAGATGCTTTATTTATTATGGACCAGGTAAGTGATGAAAAATCTCAAGATGATATTTGGTTAGAAAATATTGCGTTAAAAGAAGCTATGAAGAGACTAAACGATAGAGAAAAGCATATTTTAACGTTACGCTTTTTTGCAGGTAAAACACAGATGGAAGTGGCAGATGAAATAGGGATTTCACAAGCTCAAGTTTCGAGACTTGAAAAAACTGCGTTAAAACATATGAAAAAGTATATTTGAGACAAGTAGAGAATATAGTATTTATGAGGGGGGTAATACTATGATCATGAGAATTGGTAATATGCGCCATAAAGAGGTCATAAACATCTTAAATGGTGTAAGACTTGGGTATATTTGTGACGCAGAAGTGGAATCTAGTACTGGACATGTCACAGCACTGATTGTTCCAGGCCCTGGGAAAGTTATGGGACTTTTTGGTAGAGAATATGAATGGATAATTCCGTGGGAAAATATAAGACAGATTGGCAAAGATACTATCTTAGTAGAGGTACCGGATAATGAACAACCAAGAAGATGACTTTGACTTTTCTCGAAGTCATTTTACTTTTTTACGTGGGAGGGATATGAGATGTTAGAGATAGAAGATATATTATTGTGGATAAATAATCCTCATAATTTAAATGAATTAGGTTGGTGCTATTTTTACAGCAAGGGGGTAGCGCAAGATTTTACTATGGCAGCTATGTTGTTTGAAAAAGCCGCCGAATCAGGTTTTGCCTATGCACAATACAATTTAGCCAAATGTTATGCAGCTGGAGATGGAGTTGAGCCTAATATGGAAAAAGCGTTTTACTGGTTTAAACAAGCTGCAGAACAAGGAGATGCCTATGCTCAAAATAAAGTAGGTTGGTGCTATGAAAATGGCAATGGAGTAGAAAAGGATATAGAAAAGTCTGTAGTATGGTATACCCGAGCTGCGGAACAGGGGGATGAAATAGCACAATATAATCTAGGTGTACACTATTCAAATAGTGAAGGTATTGACCATGATTTAGAAAAAGCAGAAGAGTGGTATGAAAAAGCTGCCGATCAAGGTCATTTAGATGCACAATATAAACTAGAGGATTTACGAATAGGAATGGGATTATTTGATTCTTGGATGTAATAAAATTTAATTTTAATAATAAGTTGCCAATATGATATAGGATTGTCATGAACATAGTATTTAAAGAATTACGAGGGATAGTATTTTTGTACTGTACCTCATTTTTTTTTAGGGCTTGACAGCATTATTTATTTCTGCTAGAATACAATCAATAAAAATTTGGAGAAATACCCAAGAGGTCGAAGGGGCTCCCCTGGAAAGGGAGTAGGTCGTGAAAGCGGTGCGAGGGTTCGAATCCCTCTTTCTCCGTTCTTAAATTACATATCATACTAAGTGGGGGAGAGTTATGTTTATTACCATTAAAAACGATGCCATTATTGAAATTATTGAAAAAAAGTCTCGTTTTATTGGGCATTCTTTTAAAGTTAAAAACGAAAAAGAGGCAGAGGAATATTTACTGCAACTAAAAAAAGAGCATTATAAAGCAAATCACAATTGCTTTGCATATCAAATCGATCCCAATATCCAAAAATTTAGTGATGATGGGGAGCCCGGAGGTACTGCTGGGCGACCTATTCTTGATGTGTTAAAAGGAAAAGAGATTAAAAATGTTCTGATAGTGGTGACTAGATATTTTGGTGGTACTTTGCTGGGGACTGGTGGTTTGGTGCGTGCATACTCTCGTGCTGCAAAAGAAGTTATTTCAGCTGCGGGATTGGTTAAAATGGTACTGATACAACTAATAAAATTGGAATGTTCATATGCAGATTATGGTAAAATAGAATATTTGCTAAAAAGTAATCATTATATGATTCGTGATATAGTATTTACTGATACAGTTGCTATTTTTATAAAAGTAGAAATAGATAAAGTAAGCGACTTTTTAAAATGGATAATTGATAAGACCAATAATGTAGTTCAAATCACAAAAGAGGTAACAGAATTAGTATCTGTTGAGTTATAAAAGTAAAAAAGTCGCAAAATTATTTTATAACTTACGACTTTAAAAGTATTTATTTCTGACTTGATCCTTTATTACCAGTTCCTCGTTCCGATTTTATTTTTAACAGTTCATCTAGTGAAAGCTCACATATCTCTAATTGTGGAATTTCTAAAAAAATACATTGTGCGAGCGCTTTAGTATAAGGATATATTATTGCTTTGTTAAATTTAGCATGGTTTTCAGTTTTAGAAATTATTATTGAACTGGTGTTGTGATTTGTAATTCCAATAAACCATTCCCCTCTATATCCTGAGTCGATAATACCTGCTCTTTGTCCTATTCCTTTAATACCTGTCGAGCCTCGTTCTTTAATAATTCCTACATAATTTTGGCTGAAGGCAGAAGCTATCCCTGTTGAAATGAGCTTTGTTTCATGTGGATTTATTATGATATAGTCTTCTTCAAAGCATGCATAAATGTCATAGCCTGCATCCTCAACTCGTTTACTGGGTATGATTGCATTTGCATTCAATTTGCTAAAATATACCTTTTTCATAATTTATTCCTCCTCAAAATTTAAATTCTTCTTTCCATCGTTCCAATGAATCAAAATATACTGATAATACACCAGTTCCAGAACCAGTCAATTCTATTGTGTATGGAAATTCATTTTTTTTAATATTTTTGTTAAATAATGTTTGTTCTCCTTGATTGGTATTAAACGTAACAATAACATGGTAAGTAAGTTTGCCAGTGTTTGTTTTTAGTGATTCTGGCAATTTGATGGTATAGGGTTTGACTTCTAATAACGTTTCTGCTGGAAGAATCAAGGATGTATTTAGTTGTTTAAGTGATTCTTGTTCCCTTATTATATCTTCTTGCGTATGCTGAAGTTCAGCTGCTTTTTGGATAGCTTCTTCTTTTGCTTCTTGAAATTCTTTATCAGTCTTTTCTGCAGCATTTTCGGCTTTGTTGGCTGCCTTTTCAGCTTTTTTCATTGTATCTTCAGCATCATCTAATTTCTTTTCTGTTTCTTTAATATCATCATTAGAACTATTGGCGTCTGCTTTTAATTTTGATATTATATCTTCGATTTTTCGCAGTTCTTCTTCGGCTTGAGCTTGTATTTTGTTAGCTTCAATGGATTTTTGCGCAGCTTCTAATGCATCTTCTTGTGCGTTTATATATGCTTTTTCTGCCTTAAGAGCTTCGTCTGTATCTTCTTGAATTTTCTTTTGAAATTCTAATATAGTCTCCTCTTCTGATTGGTTCTTAACCAAATTTTTGAGAAATTGTTCTAATTCAAAGAATACTCCGTTATCATCAGTTTTTTCAATTACTGGCCCCAAGCTTACAACTATATTAATCGCTGCATCTGGATCCACGTTAGTATTAGGGAGCAAGTCTTGAGAAAGTACTAGCCCCTTAGGTGTATTGCTTATTTCTTCTGTTACTACACCCAATCTCAATTGATACGCTGCTAATGTATTTGTTGCTTGCTCCAGAGTTAAGTTGTGTAGGTCTGGCATTATCACATAAGGTATTTCTTTTCCTAAACTTACTATTAATTCCACTACATCAAATTTTTGTGCCGTACTTTGTCCTTTCGGTAATTGATTAACCACTGATCCAATTTCTATATATTCACTAAATTCTCGTGTAATTACAGAGTATAAACCAGTGTTTTCTATAATTTCTTGGGCTTGCGCAACATTATAACCGACTACATCTGGTACTATAACTGTTGTTTTTTGAGGAGTTTTTGCTATAACTAATTCGATAGTGGAATTTTTAGTTGCAGTCATGTTGATTGCTGGTATTTGCTCTAATACTGTCCCGGATTTCATCCTAGTAGTTTCTTTTTCACCCACTTTAATTACATTGAATGATTTAGAATTTGCAATATCAGTTGCTTCTTCCAACGTTTTGCCTACTAAATTTGGGACTGCAATCAATTTTTCTGTTTCGGCAGATGCTGTTGGTTCAATAAATAAATATACAGCCAAAAACCCCATCGATAAACCCAATGCTAAGAGTACTCCTAATATAGTAGCCAGGCTTTTTCCAAATAATGAGAATTTTTTCGTTTTTTTCGTTTGTTCTATCTGTGTCACGTTTTTGTCATTATCAGTAACGAGTGCTTGGGACAACGAAGTTTCCACATGAGCCAAATCGTTTGGATTTGCTAAGGCTTCTTTTAACGCAGTGCTCATTTCTGCTGCATTTTGAAAACGCAATCCAGAAGCTTTTTGCGTAGATTTATTGATGATATTTACCAATGCTGTGCTAATTGATTCATTATAATCTCGAGGATCTGGTACAGGGTCGTGTATATGTTTAACAGCTACCGTAACATGATTATCCGATTCAAATGGAAGTCGTTTCGTTGCCATTTCAAAGATTATTATTCCTAGCGCATATAAATCCGAACTTTCGTTAACGGGACGCCCCTTTGCCTGTTCTGGTGAAAAATAATGCACCGACCCTACAGCATCGCCATTAAGCACCACTGTTGATGTTGTAGCGGCTTGCGCGACTCCAAAATCTCTAATTTTTAATACCCCATCATCGGTTACCAATATATTTTCGGGTTTTATATCTCTATGGATAACGTGATGCGTATGCGCTGCACCCAATCCTTCTAAAATCTGAAGCGCATAGTTTATGATTCGGCTTTCATCAAAAGGTGCTTCTTTTTCTATAATAGCTTTTAATGTTCGTCCTGATATATATTCCATTATAATGCAGTGTAAATTCTTTTCATCATACACATCGTAAATCATTCCAACATTCGTGTGGCTCAAGGTTGCAACTGCAGAAGCTTCGGTCTTAAATCGCTTTACAAATTCTTCATTTTCATTTAACTCTTTTTTTAATACTTTAATTGTTACAAATCTATGCAACTTAATATCTTCTGCCTTATATACGATGGCTGTTGCGCCTTCTCCAAGCCTTCTTAATATGCGATAGCGTTTGCCTAAAATAAGTCCCGGTTCCACTTATTTTACCCCCTCTTCTGCAGTCAGTATTATCAATGCTATATTATCATGACCACCATTTGAGTTTGCAAGAGAAATAATCTCTTGTGAAATTGTTTCTAGTGTATGATCTCTATTGTGATTGATTATTTGGAAAATATCATTGTCAGGTAACATATTTGTAACGCCATCGCTGCACATTAATATATAATCGAGATATTCAAGTTCATAGATACACACATCCAACTTAATTGATTCATTGATACCAATTGCACGCGTAATCATATGGCTCATTGGGTGGTTAGCAGTCTCTTCTAACGTAATCATCCCCTTCTCATACAGCTCTTGAACCAAAGAATGATCTATCGTTAACTGAATAATATCTCGGTCGTTTATAGCGTATGCTCGAGAATCTCCCACATAAGCAATATACATATGTTTTTCAAATACGGTGATTGCTATAAATGTTGTGCCCATCCCCTGAGTGGCGTTCAATTCTTTTGATTTGTTATATACTACATAATTTGTATGATAAATGCTTCTATTTAATAAATTTATAATATCATCTTGTGTATTTAACGTTAATTCTTTTAATTCTGTGATATATTCAACAAATACTTCAATAGCTATTTTGCTAGCTAATTCACCATTGCCCAATCCACCCATACCATCGGCTACTATATATAAATTAGGAAGCGCTCCAATATTTGTATCGCAGATAAATATATTATCTTGATTCGTTTGCCTTTTTAAACCAATATCTACTTTACCAAATGAAATCACATTTTCACCTCAAATATTAAATATTAATAAATCGCTGTCTCAATTGACCACAGGCTGCGTCAATATCTTCTCCAAGTTTTCTTCGTACTGTTGTTTGTATGTTATGCTTATTTAATATGTTACAAAATTTAACCACGTTATTGCTAGGTTGGTACATTTTTTCATCAACGTTATTTATAGGAATCAAATTCACATGGCAATTTATGCCTTTAAGTAGTGCGCACAATTCCATAGCTTCTTCGGACCCATCATTTTCTCCCAAGATAAGACCATATTCAAATGTAACACGTCGATTGGTTTTTGCAATATAGACCTCAACAGCATCCATAATATCTGCTAGCGGATACTTTGCGGCAATTGGCATAATTCGTTTTCGCTTCTCGTTTGTTGCCGCGTGCAAGGAGATTGCTAACGTAAGTCCACTATTTGCCTCGGCAAGTTCAAAAATCTTTGGAACAATCCCACAGGTAGAAATTGTAATGTGTCGTATTCCAATATTTTGGCCATTTACATCGTTTATTAATTCCACAAATTTCATAACGTTTTCATAATTTTCAAAAGGTTCTCCGCTGCCCATCAAAACTATATTAGAAACCCGGTTGGCGGTATCGTTGACAATTTCATATACTTGTCCTAGCATTTCTGCTGCAGTTAAATTGCGAACCAACCCCCCAATGGTAGATGCACAAAATTTACATCCCATTCTGCATCCAACCTGTGTAGAAATGCATACGCTGGCCCCATGTTTATACTGCATGAGCACGCTTTCGATAACATTTCCGTCTTCTAATTTAAAAAGATACTTCTTGGTTTCGTCTATCTGAGATTCAAGTTTTTGGACTACTTTTA
Source organism: Candidatus Epulonipiscium viviparus (assembly GCF_030708075.1). Lineage (GTDB taxonomy): Bacteria > Bacillota > Clostridia > Lachnospirales > Cellulosilyticaceae > Epulonipiscioides > Epulonipiscioides viviparus. Next base: position 3,018,872 of record NZ_CP117982.1, read on the forward strand.
ATTTATATGTTGGATACAAAATTTTTAGTCTTTTTCGAAACTCTTGCGACAAGTTAGACATTTGATCATAATCATAAATCAACTTTTGATGAAACCACTCAAATAATTGCTTGGCCCTAAACTTACTCTCACCTAAATTTTTTACAACGTCTTCAAGCTCTGCAAGACTTAGTTCATTTAACACTTTCACATTTAGTTCCTCATTTCTAGTTTTTAATAAATCTTGCAACAAAAAATCCATCGGTATTGGCCACAAATGGAAAAATATTTGCATAGCAGCCATCGACATAATTCTGAAATGCAGACGGCACAAAAGGGGCAATATCATCTCGAACCATCCCCAATTCGTCAGCTATATAGTCGACCATATCTGTGTTTTCAATATCTACAAGTGTACAGGTGCTATAAATTAATATGCCGCCAGGTTTTAAATATCGCACAGCCGTTGCGGCTATAGTTCGTTGCAGTTGATTGATTGCACTCACATCGGTAGCGGCTCGAGTATACTTAATATCCGGTTTTCGTTTAAGCAATCCTAAACCAGAGCATGGGACATCAATCAGTACCTTATCAAATTTTTCGCAAAATTCATCTACAAAAACTGTAGCGTCAAGGCAAACTGCATCTATACAGCCTATGCCAAGGCGCGCTGAATTTTTTTTAATAAGCTCAACTTTATGTTCATAAATATCTGCACTGACTATGTTCACATCTGCAATTTGAGCTATATGAGTTGCCTTTCCGCCTGGAGCGCTACACATATCCAAAATTAATTCGCCATCTTGGGGAGCAACAACGTGAGCCACGATTCCGGCGCTTTCATCTTGTATGGTAAAAAATCCCGATACAAAGCTAGGCATGTCAGCGATAGACTGCGCTCCTTCCAAATAGAGATATTCATCCTCAAATATGGCGGCAGGTTTCGTGGCGAGACCATCTAATTTTAAGCATTCAACCAGTTCATCTCTTGAGACTTTGAGCGTATTAACTCTTGCTACCACCTCGGCTCGCGCTGTAGTGGATTCACAAATTTGTTTTGCAATATCAGATCCATAACTACTCACCCATAATTCAATTATCCATTCAGGGATCGAATAATAAACGCTCCAATTTTTTGCTGGAAGCGCAATGTTAGATCTTTCAATGCTTCGAAGTACGCCGTTTACAAATTTTGACAATCCAGCAAAGCCACGAGATTTTGCCAACTTGACAGCTTCATTAATTGCAGCATGAGCGGGCACTTTGTCCAAATATCTAAGCTGGTACACACTGATCCTCATCAAATTTCTAATAAAAGGTTTCATCTTAGACACTTTAATAGAAGAAACTTGGTTAATAATATAATCAATAGCAATCTGATATTTCAAAGTACCAGTGGCGATTTCCGTTGCCAAGCCCCTGTCGCGACTCTCCAAAATTTCTAAATCTTTTTTCAAAACTAGTTGTAAATATGCGCCCTCTTTTTCGACTTTCACCAAGGCATCTACAACTATTTCTCGTAAATGTTTCATAAATTCTCCAAACTATGTTTTAATTTATAATTCTGTAATACTTATTTTTAAAACGGCCTCATCTGCAGATGCCAAAGCTAGGCTCAACATCGGTTTCAAAAGCTAGGACATCAACATCGGTTGCCAAAGCTAGGAAATCAACATCGGTTTCAAAAGCTAGGACCTCAACATCAGTTGCCAAAGCTAGGAATCAACATCGGTTTCAAAAGCTAGGACATCAACAGTTGCCAAAAGCTAGGAATCAACATCGGTTCAAAAGCTAGGACATCAACATCGGTTGCAAAAGCTAGGCCTCATCTGCAGTTGCCAAAGCTAGGAAATCAACATCGGTTGTAAAAGCTAGGACATCAACATCGGTTGCCAAAGCTAGGAATCAACATCGGTTGCCAAAGCTAGGATATCAACATCGGTTTCAAAAGCTAGGGACCTCATCTGCAGTTGCCAAAGCTAGGATATCAACATCGGTTTCAAAAGCTAGGGACCTCAACATCAGTTGCCAAAAGCTAGGACATCAACATCGGTTGCCAAAGCTAGGAATCAACATCGGTTTCAAAAGCTAGGACATCAGTTGCCAAAGCTGGGAATCAACATCGGTTTAAAAGCTAGGACATCATCTGCGGTTGCCAAAGCTAGGATATCAACATCGGTTTCAAAAGCTAGGACATCAGTTGCCAAAGCTAGGAATCAACATCGGTTTCAAAAGCTAGGACATCAACAGTTGCCAAAGCTAGGATATCAACATCGGTTTCAAAAGCTAGGACTCATCTGCAGTTGCCAAAGCTAGGAATCAACATCGGTTTCAAAAGCTAGGACATCATCGGTTGCCAAAGCTAGGAATCAACATCGGTTTCAAAAGCTAGGACATCATCTGCAGTTGCCAAAGCTAGGACATCAACATCGGTTGCCAAAGCTAGGACATCAACATCGGTTTCAAAAGCTAGGACATCATCTGCGGTTGCCAAAGCTAGGATCAACATCGGTTTCAAAAGCTAGGATCATCTCAGTTGCCAAAGCTAGGATCAACATCGGTTTCAAAAGCTAGGACATCAACACCGGTTGCCAAAGCTAGGAAATCAACATCGGTTTCAAAAGCTAGGACATCAACAGTTGCCAAAGCTAGGAAATCAACATCGGTTTCAAAAGCTAGGCATCAACATCGGTTGCCAAAGCTAGGAATCAACATCGGTTTCAAAAGCTAGGACATCAACATCGGTTGCCAAAAGCTAGGACATCAACATCGGTCAAAAGCTAGGACATCAACACCGGTTGCCAAAGCTAGGAAATCAACATCGGTTTCAAAAGCTAGGACATCAACACCGGTTGCCAAAGCTAGGAAATCAACATCGGTTTCAAAAGCTAGGACATCAACACCGGTTGCCAAAGCTAGGAAATCAACATCGGTTTCAAAAGCTAGGACATCAACATCAGTTGCCAAAGCTAGGACATCAACATCGGTTGCCAAAGCTAGGATATCAACATCGGCTGTAAAAGCTAGGACCTCAACATCAGTTGCAAAAGCTAGGACATCAACACCGGTTGCCAAAGCTAGGAAATCAACATCGGTTTCAAAAGCTAGGACATCAACACCGGTTGCCAAAGCTAGGAAATCAACATCGGTTTCAAAAGCTAGGACATCAACACCGGTTGCCAAAGCTAGGAAATCAACATCGGTTTCAAAAGCTAGGACATCAACACCGGTTGCCAAAGCTAGGACATCAACATCAGTTGCCAAAGCTAGGATATCAACATCAGTTTCAAAAGCTAGGGCATCAACATCAGTTGCAAAAGCTAGGACATCAACACCGGTTGCCAAAGCTAGGAAATCAACATCGGTTTCAAAAGCTAGGACATCAACACCGGTTGCCAAAGCTAGGAAATCAACATCGGTTTCAAAAGCTAGGACATCAACACCGGTTGCCAAAGCTAGGAAATCAACATCGGTTTCAAAAGCTAGGACATCAACATCAGTTGCAAAAGCTAGGACCTCATCTGCAGTTGCCAAAGCTAAGGCCTCAACATCGGTTTCCAAAGCTAGGACCTCAACATCAGTTGCAAAAGCTAGGACATCAACATCAGTTATCAACATCGGTTGTAAAAGCTGGGACCTCATCTGCGGTTGCTAAAGCTGGTGAACCAACATCGGTTGTAAAAGCTGGGACCTCATCTTCAGTTGCTAAAGCTGGTGAACCAACATCGGTTTCAAAAGCTAGGACATCAACACCGGTTGCCAAAGCTAGGAAATCAACATCGGTTTCAAAAGCTAGGACATCAACACCGGTTGCCAAAGCTAGGAAATCAACATCGGTTTCAAAAGCTAGGACATCAACACCGGTTGCCAAAGCTAGGAAATCAACATCGGTTTCAAAAGCTAGGACATCAACATCAGTTGCAAAAGCTAGGATATCAACATCAGTTTCAAAAGCTAGGGCATCAACATCAGTTGCAAAAGCTAGGACATCAACACCGGTTGCCAAAGCTAGGAAATCAACATCGGTTTCAAAAGCTAGGACATCAACACCGGTTGCCAAAGCTAGGAAATCAACATCGGTTTCAAAAGCTAGGACATCAACACCGGTTGCCAAAGCTAGGAAATCAACATCGGTTTCAAAAGCTAGGACATCAACACCGGTTGCCAAAGCTAGGAAATCAACATCGGTTTCAAAAGCTAGGACATCAACACCGGTTGCCAAAGCTAGGAAATCAACATCGGTTTCAAAAGCTAGGACATCAACACCGGTTGCCAAAGCTAGGAAATCAACATCGGTTTCAAAAGCTAGGACATCAACACCGGTTGCCAAAGCTAGGAAATCAACATCGGTTTCAAAAGCTAGGACATCAACACCGGTTGCCAAAGCTAGGAAATCAACATCGGTTTCAAAAGCTAGGACATCAACACCGGTTGCCAAAGCTAGGAAATCAACATCGGTTTCAAAAGCTAGGACATCAACACCGGTTGCCAAAGCTAGGAAATCAACATCGGTTTCAAAAGCTAGGACATCAACACCGGTTGCCAAAGCTAGGAAATCAACATCGGTTTCAAAAGCTAGGACATCAACACCGGTTGCCAAAGCTAGGAAATCAACATCGGTTTCAAAAGCTAGGACATCAACATCAGTTGCCAAAGCTAGGACATCATCTGCAGTTGCCAAAGCTAGGACATCATCTGCGGTTGCCAAAGCTAGGATATCATCATCGGTTTCAAAAGCTGGGACATCATCTGCAGTTGCTAAAGCTAGGACCTCATCTTCGGTTGCCAAAACTAGGATATCAACATCGGTTTCAAAAGCTAGGGCCTCAACATCGTTGTAAAAGCTAGGATATCAACATCGGTTGCAAAAGCTAGGTATCAACATCGGTTGCAAAAACTAAGGTATTAACATCGGTGGCCTACAATTTATAGCCAAGTTCGATTTGATTTCCTTTGATATACTCAGAAACAAGCATTCGTTTCTTATTCGGGACTTGTATTTCTGTAATTAAAAGAAGTCCTTTGGCAGTTTTTACCAAAATACCTTGCTTGTCTACATTTAAAATAGTGCCCGCGTCTTCGGTGGCAGCGAATTCTGGTGCCTCTTTTGCGGCGTGCACCTTGATTTTTTCACCTTTGTATTCAATATAAGCTGATGGCGAAGGAGACATTCCTCGTATCAAATTTTCAATTTCTGTTGCGGACATGTTAAAATTCAATTTTCCCATTTCTTTTTCGATTTTAGGTGCAGAGGAGGAGAAGGAATTGTTTTGCTTTTCTCGTTGCGCGCCACCGTTTTCTATTAAAGGAAGAGCTTCTTTTAAAGCAAGAGCACCGAGATTTTTCAGCTTGTCAAACATAGTTCCTGCAGTGTCGTCTGGTGTGATTGAAATTTCTTTTTTATATAACATATCGCCAGTATCAAGACCTTTATCCATGTACATTATGGTAACGCCGGTAGTTGTTTCGCCGTTGATGAGAGCCCACTGGATAGGTGCGGCGCCGCGGTATTTTGGCAATAGAGAACCATGAATATTGACGCATCCTAAGGTAGGTATTTTCAATATTGTGGCTGGTAAAATTTGGCCGAAAGCAACGACAACGATCAAATCGGGAGCAATATCTTTAAGCAGCTCCAAAATTTCTTTGTTTTTACGAAGCCTTTCGGGTTGAGCAATGGCAAGATGATGCATCTGAGCTGCTGCTTTTACAGGAGATACAGACTCTTTTTTGCCACGACCTCTTGGTTTATCGGGTTGCGTAATAACCAAAGAAATTTGATGCCCCTGTTCTATCAGCATTTCGAGAGCTGGAACAGCAAAATCGGGCGTTCCCATAAATACAATTTTCATTTAGTACTCCTCCTCGTGCTCATCGCCAGTAGAGTAATGCAAGTCACCGATAACGCAATCGACAAAAATCTTGCCATCTAAATGATCGTTTTCATGACAAATTGCTCGCGCAAATAGTTCAGATTTTGTGATTTCAAAATGGTTACCATAGCGATCTTGAGCTTTGATAGTAACGGTGTTAGGTCGGGTAACGACGCCATATCGGCCGGGTACGCTCAAGCAACCCTCGTCTCCTGTTTGCTCACCATCTTCGAAGATTATAATTGGATTTATAAACTCAACCAATCCCTCGCCGATATCTATAATAAAAACACGTTTTAACGTTCCAACTTGCGGCGCCGCCAATCCTACACCACTGGCACTGCGCATTGTTTCTTCCATATCATTCAAAAATGAGTGCAGTAATGGATCGAATTTCACGACTGGTCGAGATACTTTTCTAAGAATAGGATCATCATCGACCCTGATACTTCTAATAGCCATAATTTACGTTCCTTTCTATATCATATTTCTGGGGTCTATGTCCCAAATAATATTTATTTTTTTAGGTTTTTCATACTCATTAAATTTATCGATGCAATATCGACCATAAAATAGCAGGATATCTCGTGGTTGACCAATAATCATAATTTTCCATCTAAATTTATTAGCAAGTTTGGGCATTGTGGCAGCAGTAGGCCCCAATAATCGAAATAGCTTCTTCTTGTTATAGTGTGTATAATAGGCAAATAATTTTTTAATATTTTGTATAACACTTTGTTCATCTTCAGAGCTAATCATTACACTAAATAAATGATTATATGGAGGGTATCCCATAATTTTTCTAGTTATAAGTTCGCTTTTATAAAACTGTGGTTGGCTGCCATTTTGAATATTTTTAAGCACATCATTTTGCGGAGAGTGTGTTTGGATTATTACTTTTCCTTGATCTGCACCGCGCCCTGATCTTCCTAGCGTTTGAGTTATCAATTGGTATGTCTTTTCGGCAGCTCTAAAATCAGGAATATATAACAAACTGTCAGCAGAAATGATTCCTACCAATGTCACATTACTAAAATCGTGACCCTTAGAAATCATCTGTGTACCTACCAATAATTTTGTTGCTCCTTTTTCGAAATCTTGTAATAAAGTTTCTAGTTCATTTTTTTTACTAACCGTATCTAAATCCATTCTAGCAATACCATAATGTGAAAAATGCATCATCAAATATTCTTCGATTTTCTGTGTACCGTTGCCAAAAAATTGCATATATTTGCTACCACATTCGGGACAGGTAGTTGGTACCTGTATTTGATTTAGACAATGGTGACATATTAGAAGCTTATTTTTTTGATGATACGTAAATGGTTGATCGCAATAGGCACACTTTGCAACATAGCCGCAAGACCTGCAGCTTATAAAAGTAGAATGTCCGCGTCTGTTTAATAGTATCATCACTTGCTTGCCCTGAGTAACGGTATCGACTATTGCATTATGCAAGCGCCTACTCAATATTTTTGTATTTCCAGCAGCCAGCTCCTCGCGCATATCGACTATGGAGATGGTGGGCATTGTGGCATTTTTAGCTCTTTGATTTAGTTTTAAATATTCATAAATACCAAGTGTGGCTTGATAATAAGATTCGAGGCTAGGAGTTGCAGATGCCAAGATTAGTTTGCCTTGGTGATGCTTCATGCGCTCTATTGCTATTTCGATAGCATTAAATTTTGGAACCATGTCAGATTTGTAGCTGCCATCGTGTTCCTCATCGATTATAATTAGGGATAACCTGGGAAGTGGCATAAACACGGCACTTCTGGGACCTATCACTATTTGTACATTTTGAATTTTGGCTTGCAAATATATTTCTCGTCGTTTTCGAGGAGTCAATTTACTATGCGTAAGAGCGACGCGAGAGCCAAACCGTTCAGTAAATCGATTGACAGTTTGCCGAGTAAGTGCAATTTCTGGTACAAGAACAATAACACTTTCGCCCCGCTCCACTGCGTCGCGAATAAGATGCAAAAACACTTCGGTCTTGCCGCTTCCAGTGACCCCTTCTAATAGAAAAGTATTGTGATCAGAGCAACTAGAAATTTGATCATAAGCTTGTTGTTGCTCACTATTTAAAGGAAGAAACTTATCATAGCAAATGGGCATATGCTGTACCCTGACTTGCCAAAAGACTCTTTTTATTAGTTTTAATTTGAGTAACGAATTAATACTAGAATTGGTGTTGAGTTCCAAGGTATTTTTGAGCTCAGAAACTATTTGTCCATCATTTTGTAGCAAAAAGTTTAGTATCTTTGATTGATTGGCAAACGTTTTTGAATGCGAAATCTTGTTAAGATACTGAAGGATTGCTTGATCATCTGCAGCTTTGTATAAAAATTCTGTAGTTGCTACTGCAGTTTTGATATCGTGTTTGTCAATAGGTGGAAGTAACGTAGATATAGCAGCTGCGTAAGAACTTCCGTAATATTCAACTAAAAACTTGACCATTTCGAGTTGTTCTTGATTTAAAATAGGTTCTTCGTCTAAGACTTCGATCACAGTTTTGATTTTGAAATCTATATTTGTTATTTGTTCATCAGAAACTATATTTATTAAATATCCTATTGTTAACTTATTGAGAGGACCAAATGGTACCATCACTCTACTGCCTACCAGAGCGTTCAAATGTTCGGGTAGTATATAAGTGAAAGGTTTATCAATTGCTTTATTTGTTGCACGGTTAATTATTATACTACAAAACATCTTTTTCTTTTATTTGAATATCCCCTCTATATAATTCTAATACAGCGATGCTGGTAGGTTTAGTGGATTTAAGTCTTTCTTTAAACTCGAGAGCTTCGTCTACCTTGCGTCGATCACGCAAATCTCCAGAAGCTTCTTGATTTATCAGTTCAATAATTTGTCGTGCTCTCTTTGCGGTTGCGATAATTATCGAATAACGACTGGTGATCATTTGAGTACCAGCATCTTCATTAATTTTTTCCATAAGTTGTGAATAAGACGGTTCTAACATAAAGTCTCCTTAATTATTTAACATATTTTTGACAATTGCTTGTTGATAGCAGCTGCGTAGCTTTTCGGCTTCAACTATTGTATTAATTTGGCGTACTGCGTGTGATATATCATCATTGATGACAATATAATCGTATTGCTTAAATAATTTTAACTCCTCTCTAGCGCGTGCTAATCGATAATTTACTACTTCTTCGGTTTCTGTTCTTCGGCCTAATAACCGAGATGTCAGCTCTGTGAATGTTGGAGGAATAATAAATATTAGCACGGTTTCATTAAATTTTTCTTTAATTTTTAATGCACCTTTTACTTCAATTTCTAATAAAATATCAAATCCCTCTGCAATTGTTTGATCAACAAAATGCTTGGGAGTGCCATACAAGTTTCCACAAAATTCTTCATATTCAAGCAATTGATCCTGCGCTATCATTTGTTGAAACTCTTCGTTGGTTTTAAAGAAATAATGAACTCCCTCTTGTTCTAATTCGCGTTTATACCTAGTTGTTGCCGAAATTGAAAGTTTATAGTTTTCATATTTCATAAGTTCTTTAACGATTGTTCCTTTTCCAGAGCCAGATGGTCCAGAAATAACTACTTTTAACATAATCATCCCTCTCTATCCAAAAATAATATTGTTAGTATATCATAATTTTGGTAAACATTCAAAAAAATTATGGAAAATAACTTGTACTATTTTCCAATTAGATATCATAAAATAAATATAAAAGTGAAAGGAGAGAAAAAATGAAACCTAGAGATTATAATTATACATATCATACTATTTTATGCATTAAGACGAAGTTGAGCGATAATATCAAGCAGTACGTAGATTTTCAAAAAGGAGTTTATTATCCTTTTAGTTGTGTATCCTTTGAAAACAATGGCAAAATTGATACCTCGCGAGTAGTTCAAATTATTTCGGAATCAGGATACAAAAAATCGTTAAAAGATGAGGAACTGCTTGAACATTTTAATGTAGAAAACATTATTGCAAATAAATTTATGATTAAAAGATAAAATAAATATTTGTGTATAATTATTAAGAAAATCTAAAGTCTATGGAGCGAGCCAGCGTATCAACTTTTATTAGTTGAACTTGAACTTTTTGTCCAATCTGATATATAGTGTTAGTGGTTTGACCGACATAGCAAAAATTTACCTCGTCAAAGATATAATAATCTCCAGACATGTTGTTAAGATGAACCAATCCTTCGACTGTGTTTGGTAATAGAACATATATTCCCCACGAGGTAACTCCATTTATAATGCCAGTAAAAACTTCGCCTATCTTATCTGCCATAAATTCGGCTTTCTTAAGCTTAATAGTTTCTCGTTCTGCCATTTCGGCGCGTCTTTCCATCAGAGAGCTTTGCTTTGATATATCACTAACGCGCTTATACATATCTTTAAGTTTTTTGCCTTTTAGCTGACCTTTTAGCGTGTATTTTATAATTCGATGAATTTGAAGGTCTGGATATCGGCGTATCGGTGAAGTAAAATGGCAATAAAATCTTGCATTTAAACCGAAGTGTCCCAAACATTCATCATTATATCTCGCTTGCTTTAGGGATCTTAAAATCAACTTAGAAATTATTTCTTCTTCTGGTCGCTCTTTGATTGCTAATATCAATTGTTGTAGCTCGCGGGAGTGAATTTTTTGGCGACTTTTTATAGTGTGTCCAAAACTATTTACGATTCTTATCATTTCGGCAATTTTTTGTGCGTCTGGCTCTTCGTGTATTCGATATACAAATGGTAATTCTCTAAAGTAATATTCCTCCGCAACAGTTTCATTGCATACTAGCATAAATTCTTCGATCAGCTTAGTTGCGACGTTTCTTTCATATGCCTTAATTTCTGTTGGGTGACCTTCTTCATCCAATATAACCTTAGTTTCTTCAAAGTCAAAATCTAGTGCGCCTCGTCGAATGCGTTTGTCTCTTAAAATTTGTGCTAAAGTTTCCATGTTTCTAAATATTGGCACAAACTCTGAATACTCTTCAATTAACTCTTCATCATTATCGGTTAATATTTTTTTAACAGCAGTATAGGTCATGCGCTTATCTACGTTAATTACACTTTCTACTATATCATGCGAATAGACATTTCCGGCTTGATCAATATCCATAATGCAACTAAGTGCGAGTCTGTCAACGCCTGCGTTTAGCGAACAAATACCATTACTGAGTTTGTGCGGTAACATTGGAATAACTCTATCTACCAAATATATACTGGTTCCTCTTGCTACTGCCTCAAGATCTAAGGCAGACTTTTCGGGAACATAGTGAGTAACATCGGCTATATGAACTCCCAATCTAAAATTTCCGTCTGATAGAATTTCTAGTGTAACTGCATCATCCAAATCCTTGGCATCTTCGCCATCAATTGTTACCATCATCAAATCTCTAAAGTCAACTCTGCCTACTTTATCTTTGGCCGGAACTTCGTCTGGAACTTTAGCTACTGCTGCCATAACTTCTGGATTAAATTCAGTTGGTAAATCATATTGATAGCAGATAGACAGGATGTCTATTCCAGGATCGTTGATATGCCCCAAAATTTTAGCAACTCTACCTTCAGGACTTTTGTCATTATCTCGTTTAATGACTTCGACTAAAACTTTATTGCCTTCTACAGCACCGTTTTTATTTTTTTTAGGGATAAAAATATCGGTTCCAAATTTATTATCATCGGGAATAACAAATCCAAACGACTTATGCTCATAGTAGCGCCCAATAATATGAGGTAGTTCGGAGCCTAAAACCTTAAGAATTGTCCCCTCAGTTTTATTGCCTCTAGATATTTTACACAAGACTTTATCGTGATGCAATGCGCCGTTTATGTTTTTTGACATTATATAAATATCTGGACTACCGTCATCTGGAGTGACGAACCCAAATCCTTTTTGCGTTCCTCGAAATATTCCGTAGACCATATCATACTGAGTAGGTAGAGCATATTTGCCGCGTTTTGTGCAGATAATTTTATGTTCTTCGATGAGCTCGCGGAGTAGATTCTCAAATAACAGTCTATCTTCTTTTGGAACTTTGAGTATAGTTACTAAATCTTTAATTTTCATTGGAACGTACGATGGATCACCTAGCAATTTTACAATTGTCTGCTTCCTTTTTTTATTATCCAAATTATCACCTATTTCTATTTGTTCAACACAAGTTTAACACATTTTCCAATTTTAGGATAGTCAATTATTATTTGTGGTTTTGTCTTGATGGTGTTATAACTACTATATGTGAAAAATTTTGCTTTGCTACAGTATTGCCAATTTTTAAAAAAAATAAAAGACTTTTCTAGATTTAATTTCAAAAGTAGAATTCAGCCTAGTATCTATCAAAGGTATATGATAAAATTTTGCTAAAAAATATAAAGGAGTTTTCGATATGAAGAATTGTATTATAACAGGTGGTTCGAGTGGAATAGGATTTGATATGGCAACGCAATTTATAGAAAAGGGATACAGAGTTATTGTTTTGGATATAAAAGATTGTGCTAATAAGGAAGTAACTTATATTCATACAGATATTTCGGATGCGGTTAGTGTGGCAAATGCATTTAAAGCGATAAAAGAACAGTTTCAAACGGCTCATATTTTAATCAATGATGCTGCGATAGCTAGCCATAAAAAAGCGCTTGTAGATTCAGATGCGGCCGAATTTGATTTGATCTTAGATACTAATTTGCGAGGTGCGTACCTTTGTTGCAAAGAGTTTATTAATCTTAATAAGGGCGAAAGTTATGGTCGAATTATTAATATTTCATCTACCAGATTTCACCAAAATGAAGCTAACTGCGAATTATATGGAATGAGCAAAGGTGGGTTAATTTCTTTAACTAACAGCCTGTGTATCTCTTTGACAGGTACTCCAATTACTGTCAATGCAATTAGCCCGGGTTGGATTTGTACAGCAAATTACGATGAATTAGATTTTGACGATCACAAGATGCATCCTTCAAATAGAGTGGGTAAACCTCGCGATATTTCTAACGTTTGCTTATTTCTTGCTGAAGAAGAGAATGATTTTATCAATGGAGCCAATATTATTGTAGATGGGGGAATGACAAAGAAGATGATTTATTGAGACGATCGAATTCCTGTTTAAAAAAAGTTTTGTCAGGCATCAGCGTACTTATCGATAATAAGTATAAATAATGCCCGACCTTGTATTACCATTTTGTTTTGGTTAATAGCTTCCAGATATGCCCACTACGAATATCTTCGGCTTTTGAAGTAACATTGCGAGTTGCAATATTTTCGAGAGTGGAAGGAATGCTGATTTGTGTTAAGTTATTGCATTTAGAAAATACGTTATGACCTATAACACGTACTCCCTCTGAAATTGTGGCAGAGGTTAAATTTTTACACTTAAAAAACGTTAAATGATCAAGATGAGTGACAGTTTTTGGAATATCAATAAATATCAATCCGCTTTCAGCAAATGCCGATCTACCAATATGCTTTATATTTTTTGGTAGTGATATTGTTGTTAGAGATTTACATTTATTAAAGGCCATATTGCCAATGCTGACAACTTCATCTGAAATAGTCACAGAATTTAAGAAATTACAACCATCAAAGGCAGAATCACCGATGCTGGTTACTCCAGGTGGAATCGTTATAGATTTAACATGTTTGCATTTATAAAAAGCTTTATCGGCAATAGCGGTGACGCCATCTGGAATAACAACATGTGATTGTGGACCAGTAAATTTTAAAAGTACATTATTCTGAATTTTGAAGATATTTTTGTCGTAGTTACTAACCTGTGGTGGACTAGATTCATTTTTTGGAATAGATTCAATAGGATCAAAAAGGTCAAATTTTGCTTGAACAAAAGCTCTAACCACTGTTTCGGCGAGGTCTACTCTCCAAGTTATGGCTAATTTATCTCTAATAAGAGTAATTGATTCAATATCGATGATAGATTTAACCATATCGATAACAAGAGTCGCGATATCTCGCTCAATTGCTCGCAATATTATTTCACGATCTTCGTTGTGCAAAGCTTCTTGTACTAATTTTGATAATTGTTCTGGATCTCTAAAAGTTATTTCTCCGTGTTCAAGATAGATTTTACGTAAAGTTTCAAGTGTTTCACGAGTCATAATAAAGCTCCTTTCTGGTAATATATTGAGATTAGCACTTACAATAGTAGTATATGCTAATAAAAATATTTTAGATCATTCTATTCTGTTAATAACTCCCATATTCTGCCGCTTCTTATAACTCCAGATTTAGCTAAGACAACTTTGTTGGCGACAGTTTTTAGTGTAGATGGAATTGTAATGCTAGTTAAATTATAGCAATTAGCAAAAGCGGCCGTGCCAATCGATGTGACTCCTTCTGGAATTACGATATTTTCTAGGCTACTGCACCAGGCAAAAGCCAAATCGCCAATTGTTGAAACAGTTGTTGGGATAGTTATAGAAGATAAAGAAGTACATCTTTCAAATGTTTTCTCACCAATACTGATAACGCCTTCGGGCAGTTTTATAGACGTTAGTGACTCACACCAGGCAAAAGCCAACTGACCAATGGTTGTGACTCCGTCTGGAATTGTTATAGATTGCAAGTTATGACAGGAAACAAATGCCCAGTCACCAATGGTTGTGACACCCTTTGGAATGATCAATGATTTTATGCCGCAATCAGCAAATGTCCAGTTACCGATGCTGGTTAAAGAAAGTGGCATAGTAATAGATTCGAGATTTTTACACCAAGCAAAAGCACTATCACTAATAGAAATAGTACCGTGTGGAATATCCACATGTGTTTGTTGTCCTGTAAATTTTAATAAAACATTTCCTTCAATGGTGAAAGAATCTTGATCATAACTATCAAGAAATTTGGCTTGTACAAATAGGCTGACAATTCTTTCAGCTAATTCTAATCTCCACGTTATTGCCAACGATTTTACAATTGCATTAATGGCGGCAGTATCATATGGAGAAGATACCTGATCGGAAACTCGTGTAGTAACTTTCAATCGAACAGCTTGCAATATAATATCACGATCCTCATTATGCAGTGAATCATGTACTATTTTATTGACTACCTCTAAATTTGTATATTCGCTTTGATTATAAATATGATGTAATACGCTTAATGTTTCGTTTGCCATATAAATCTTCTCCCTTCATCTGAGAAACTAATTATAGTTTTAAAGATTTTGAGTTAATAAGTTCCAAATGTCACCTTCTGTAATAACACCTGATTTTACATTAACTTCGGATTCTCCGATTGTTTTTAATGTAGATGGAACAAAAATATTTTTTAGTTTATCACACCAAGTGAATACACCTTGATTTATGTGCGTAACACCTTCGTGTATGGTAACAGAAGTTAAATTTATACATTCCATAAATGTAGACTTACCAATGCTTTTACCATTTTTTTCAATTATGACAGATTTTAAGCCACTACACCAAGCAAAAGCGCAGTCATCTATGAGTGTGACACCTTCTGGAATTATAATTTCTGTTAAAGAACTGCATTCAGCAAATGCAAATTTGCCTATACTAACTACTCCCACAGGAATAGTCACTGATGTAAGGTTATGACAGTTAAAGAAAGCTTTTTCGGCAATAGCCGTAACACCTTTTGGAATGGTTGCTCTAGTTTGTTTATTGGAAAATTTTATCAAAACTTGATTTTCTATTGTAAATATTCGCTTATCATATATTATTTCGTTTAATTGAGGCGCAGGGACTTTTTCGTCAGGTATAAGAGGCGGCAGACTAGGTTTTTTTTCAGATACAACTAAAGGTTTTTGAGCGTTGAGTTCTGTTGTAGAACCAAATTTTGCTTGCACAAATATATTTACAATTTGATCTGCTAATTCTTCTCGCCAGGTGAGAGATAATTTTTGGCTAATAGTTTTGATTGCATCAGTATCTGTGGAAGATTTTACATTGCTCGCAACAAGAGTGGCGACGTTCATATCTATAGCTTGTAAAACTATCGGGAGGTAGATATTATCTGGGTTAAGTAATTTTTCGGTAGAGATAGTTAATTGAGCTTTATTGCTGAATGCCCCACTATCTCTAGTATAAATTGTACGTAACGTATTTACGGCTTCTGTAATCATTTTAAATCTCCTTTCTTAATGCTTGTATCATATTACTACTATATTATAGTAGTTTTAAAGTAAAATGTAAAGATTTGGAAAAATGATTTTTTTTGTGATATAATGATAAAAGCTTATAATTAAAGAGGAAAAGAGGAGATGTAGAAGTGAAAAATAATATTAAAAATTTAGTAATAAGTGCAATGTTACTGGCGCTTGGATTTGTGTTACCGTTTTTAACGGGACAGATTCAAGAAATAGGAAGTATGTTATTGCCGTTACATATTCCGGTATTGATATGTGGATTTGTATGTGGACCAATTTATGCCGCGGTGGTAGGAGCAATATTGCCAGTAATGCGTTCAATTATATTTGCGATGCCTCCAATATATCCTGTGGCTGTCTCGATGGCTTTTGAAATGTGTGTATATGGATTGATAGCAGGTTATGTGTATCAAATTTTGCCTAAGAAGACTATAAACATTTACATTTCACTTATTATTTCTATGATAGTAGGAAGACTAGTTTATGGTGCCGTAATGGTTATAATTTCTGGATTATCAAGTACTCCATATAGCTTTAATATATTTATAACTTCGGTATTTTTTAGTGGGATTCCAGGAATTATATTGCAAATTGTGGCAATTCCGCCGTTAATAATGATTTTAGAGAAAGTAGGGTTTATCAATGCAAACAAACGAACAGTTACAGAACATTAAAAAAGAAATAGATTTTTTGTTGCAGACAAAATCAAAAATAATAATAGCAATCGATGGAAATTGTGGAGCTGGAAAAACCAGTCTAGCAAATGCTTTGAGAGAAGCGTATCATTGCGATATAATTAGAATGGACGATTTCTTTCTGCAATCATATCAGCGAACACCACAAAGACTGGAAGAACCGGGTGGAAATATTGATTATGAACGATTTATAAAAGAAGTTGTTACGTTGCTGAGAGCTGGAGCTAGTTCGATTACGTATAAACCATTTAGCTGTGAGACGATGTCATTGTTAGAACCGGTTGTGGCAGCAGTAGGAGAAATATTAATTATAGAGGGAACTTATAGCTTGCATGATTTATATGACGATATATATGACTTAAAAATATTTTTAGAAATTGATAGTAATACCAGATGTTGCGTATAATAAATAGAAATGGGCCTCTTGATGCACAAACATTTAAAAATAAATGGATACCGTTTGAAAAAAAATATTTTGATGCTATGAAAATTAAGACAAAAGCCAATATTTACAGTTAATTAAAAGCAGCAATATTGCCGATTTATATCATATAAGTATAAATTTTTATGGAGGATGCTATGAAAATTGCAGAATATAAACAAACAGTAAGAGATATGAATTTTGAAAAGGCAATAATAGCTATAAAAAAATGCGAATATAAAGATACGATTTTCTTTTTGATTTTGGGTACAATGCTAATGGCACTAGCGGTCAATGGGGTGCTTGCTCCAAATTATCTAATTAATGGCGGAATAAGTGGCATCTCCTTGATGTTACACTTTGCTTTTGGATGGAATTTAAGTATGCTAACGATTGTGTTAAACGTGCCTATTTTTCTTATTGCTCTAAAATTTTTGCCAAAGAAGTTTTTGGGATTTAGTATATTGGGGACTATGTTGCTTGCAGGATGGATAGAGCTGACGAAGGATTTTCGTATTCCGCTTAATTCTGAGCTTACGATTGTTGTATTGGGAGGTTTGATCAACGGGTTAGGAATGGGTATGATATTTCGTACAGGGGGATCAACAGGAGGAACAGATATCATTGCCAAAATATTCAATAAGCTGTTTTCCTTCAGTATGGGTAGTGTTTCATTCATGATTAATATGATAATTATGGCAGCTGCAGCATACTTTTTTAGTATAGATCTTGCAGTTGTGACAGCAATTAGTATGTTTGTCGCATCACAAGCAACAAATCTAATTGTAGATGGTTTAAATTCGAGACGTACAGGAACAATAATCGTATCTCCAGAGTATGCAGAAGAAATTTGTTTAGCAATTACGCACGAACTTCATAGAGGTGCGACGATGGTTGATGCAACTGGTGGATATACGCATAATAAAAAGGTTATTATATACACTATGATAAATATGAGAGAAGTGGCAAAGCTAAAACAAATAGTTTCGTCTCATGATAAGCATGCTTTTATGACTATTGTAGAGACTGCTCAAGTAATAGGTAATGGTAAAGGATTTTTATCACAAATAAATAATAAATAATTGCCAATGTAAATTGCCCATGTATATTCATGGGCAATTTTTAATGTTTCAATAATAAGAGTAAAAATATCAAGTTATTTATATCTATTTTTAGTAATTGTTACATATGATGTGGTAGGATTATGATTTTGTAATGAATCGAAGGAAAAGTAGTAATTTACATGTGTGCCATCTTCAAAATCAGCATATATAAAATGATTATCTGTTTGATATTCAGTTAAATGTCTTTCTTTAGCTGTTTTTAGATCGACATCATAGTTAATAACAGTAGCATTAAAGTCAATAACGCTAACAAAATCTCCATCATAATCCAATTGAACTACTAATTCAGTTTTGATATTATCTACTAAGGTTAGTTTAAAATCCTCTTGTTTAATTAATTCGAATTTATATTTAGCCAAAAAATTTAACATTTTGTCGAGACTATCAAATGATGTATCCATAAAAGTAACGACATCAAAGCCAATGATCTTGTTTGTAAACTCTGTATCTATAACTTTATAAACAGGCTTAGACGGAGTAATTGGTTGAGCACCAGATTGTTCGTAGCTAGCTAATAACTGAATATTCTTTTTTTCGATGTCACTTAATAAATTGGTATCTAATTTTATACCTTGTGGTAGCGGTTGATACCAAGCTTTACCTCTAAAATAAATATCCATATCATCCACATAAAATAGACTACCATGTTTGGCATATATTTCATTGCGTGCAATTCGCGCTTCTGCCGATGTAAGATGATCAATATCTGCTGTTTCTAGATAAAGAGCACTACTGATAGGAAGCATGTAATTATAATTACTTTCAGCATAATATACTAGGGCTTGAGATTGAGTAACTCCAATAATAGCAGTAAGAAGGCCAGCAATAATCGATTTTTTCATAAAGTCCTCCATATTTAAAATAGATTTATAATATTATATCGGTTATACTAGTCCAATAGACGTAATTTTTATAATAAAAATCAAAAGGACTAACCGTGTGAAAGTAGTCCCTTTGTAAAAATTAGAAAGTAGCAATTAATTTTTCGTTAAAATCTAATAATTGAATAGAGTTATTGGATGCAGTCCAAACAGCTCGGCTGTGAGCCCAATAATAGTCTACATCAAAATTTCTAGCACATTCTCCAATTTTAACTGTAGCACCAGGCATTAAGTTAATTGCTTTGAATATGTAAGATTCTCCATTTGATGAAAGTTGCCAATCTTTAAGATTAATTTCTGTATCACTAGTATTCTTAATTTCTACGTATTCACCATATTCTACGTTTTTATCAACAGCAATGATAGATACAGTGGTTGTGATCTCCTCAGCAATATCCTCAGCGATATCTTCAGCGATATCTTCACGATATCTTCAGCGATATCTTCAGCGATATCTTCAGCAATATCTTCAACGATATCTTCAGCAATATCCTCAGCGATCTCTTCAGCAATATCTTCAACGATATCTTCTGCAATATCCTCAGCGATCTCTTCGATATCTTCAGCAATATCTTCAACGATATCTTCAGCAATATCTTCAACGATATCTTCTGCAATATCCTCAACGATATCTTCTGCAATATCCTCAGCGATCTCTTCAGCAATATCTTCAACGATATCTTCAGCAATATCCTCAGCGATCTCTTCAGCGATATCCTCAGCGATATCTTCAGCGATATCCTCAGCGATATCTTCAGCGATATCCTCAGCGATATCCTCAGCGATTTCGGCAGCTATCTCCTCAGCAACTTCTTCAGCAATATCCTCAGCGATTTCCTCAATGATTTCGGCAGCTATTTCCTCAGCAACTTCTTCAGCAAAAGGACTTTCTTCTAAAATTTCTGGAGCATCGGCAGGCGGTGTAGTGACCGGTGAGATTGCCGGTGTAGGGGTTGAATCTTTCTTTTTGTTAAAACAACTAAAAAATATTTTCCAATTCATACAAATAATTCCTCCTTTACCTTAATAGTATTATCTATGCAAAATAAGGACAAAATATTCTAAAAATGTGAATTAAATATAAAAGATTTGAAGCTTGAAAACGAATAAAAAGTGTATGCTTAGTAAAATA
Organism: Candidatus Epulonipiscium viviparus; assembly: GCF_030708075.1. Lineage (GTDB taxonomy): Bacteria > Bacillota > Clostridia > Lachnospirales > Cellulosilyticaceae > Epulonipiscioides > Epulonipiscioides viviparus. The sequence continues at coordinate 3,039,089 of NZ_CP117982.1, forward strand.
TATAAAGATAAAATAATAGCAAAGGAGAATACTATGGATTTAAAATTAGATAAATCAAAAATAATTATAATAATTGAAAATTTTGAAGGATTTTTTGACTATGACAAAAGTGTGATAGAATATACGATAAAAACAACGAGATATAATATGTTAGCCAATTTGATTTTAGCAATAGATAGAAAATTTGATTCAATTACTGAAGTCTATATTGTATCAAAAGGGCAATCTGAGCCCGATATATTTGCAGCACAATTTGAAAGGCTTCCTATTTTTCGTATACAGTTAGCATATTCCACACTAGAAGAGTATGAAAAAGATGTGCAAACAACGATGATATATAAAATTGTAAGCATTATTGCTCCACAAAATATAATAATTTTAGGAGATAAATCTGAATTAGATTTAGAAATTAGGTCATTATTGCCAATTATAAATACAATAAAGATTGTTGATTTGGATATAAGCATTAATAATAAGGATATAAAAAGTATAATCAATGGTATAGACGTCTCGTTACCTTTTGTAGAAGATTATTATTTATTTCCACAATATGTATCAAATAAAAAATGGGTTTTGAAAAAAACTAAAATTCCAGAATATGAATCCAAAAAACCATTAAGTAGAGTGAATCTGATAAAAACATTGGATATGCCAGAAGATGCATTTGTAATTATAATGGTAAATCCCAATTTGAATATTTATGTAAAAGATGAATTTTTAGAAATGTGTTATAATATTGCAGAAAAAAATGAAAAAATATATTTTATTTTAGTGACAGAAAAAATGATTAATATTACAAAATATAAAAATCAATTCAAAATTATAACAAAGATTGATCAAGCTACTACAATATTGCCAGCTTGTGACTTGTTTATATCTCCTGCAATACCTTGGGGATTTACAATAGCAACATTTGCAATTATGGCAGCAGTACCAACACTATGTTTAGCAGTAGCTCAAAATAATGAGGAAGCAATTAAGATATCTCCTAAACTAGAAAAGGCTTTATATGAGGAATTGATTTGTAAAACGATAGATGAAATAGCAAATAAGATAGATGAACTAGTTTTAAATAAAGTGTATTATAATGAAGTAGTAGAAAAAATGAAATTTGTACAATGGTGGGTTTATGATACCAAATGGGTCAAATTATTGGATATAGTGTTAGAAAAACAGGGATTTGAGTGGCAGATAATTACATTAAAAGAAAAAGTATATCTGAATTTTATAATTGATCAAACTAGAGCTACTGTGAATGAATTGTTAAATTTTTATAGTGTAGCGCCGTCGGATATATTTATAGCAGATGTCGAAAAATATTTAGACGGATTTCCTGATTTACAAATGATTATATATTCATTAAGATTTGCACATGAAAAAAACGGAAAATATTTACAAAAAATGACTGAATTATTGCTAGAACCTAATTTTACAATTATGAATACGTATTATCTAAGGTATCAAATTGGAGTATATGGATTTTGTAATGCAATTTCTGATGCTGTGGACTATAAAGTAAGCTATTTTGTATATAAAAATCTATTTGAACGATTTATGGCAACCATTGATACAAGTAAATATGAGCCTATTTTACAAAAAACCGGAGTGGTTGTTGTGACGTGTATGCAGCTACTAAATATGAACACGCATGCACCAACGAAGCAGACGCTGGATTACTGCTATAATTTGCAAAAACATTTTAATAAAAAAGTAATATTAATAATAACAGGAGAGCCTTCATATGCAGAAGCGGGTAATATATATACTACGAATTTTATTAATTATCTAATTTTGGAAAAGAAGAACTATTATATAAATATAGAAGATGAAAAAATTATAGCATATCACCCGTTAGTAGATCAATATTCTGAGCAAACGTTGCGAGATGTAGTTGATTATATATATAGTTGGAGACCGGAACTGGTGTTTAATGTAGGTAACAATTCTTTAATATCTGATGCGTGCAAAATTTTTACAAAGTCGGCAAGTTACCAGTGTGGAAATGGATTTGGAGTAACTTGTAGTGGGATAACAATTGTTCCGCGTGAACCGAGACCAGAAGAAGATGCCCCGATTAAAGAATTTTTGGAAGAACAGGGGCAGAAAGCGATTTATTCTCCGATGACAGCAAAATTGCCGGTTTCAGATAGAGTTTTTACCAGAGAAGAGTATGAAATCAGTGAAGATGCTTTTGTGATGTGCATAATAGGAGGGCGATTAAATACAGAAATTACGAAAGAGTATACAAAAGTTATAAAAGAAATACTAGCTATGGATGATAAAATTTTAATAATATTTGTAGGAGGATTTAATGACTATGAAAAATGGATTTTAGAAGACGAATTACTACAAAAGCAAACTAAATATATAGGATTTTTGCAAGAAGGTGTGACAGAATTTTGTAAAATATGTAATTTATATCTCAATCCTTTTAGGCAAGGCGGTGGGATATCTGCTGTTGAGGCGATGTATCAAGGAGTACCGGTAGTGGCAGTGGAAAAGGGAGATGCGGCGGTTATGGCAGGTCCAGATTTTGCAATAACTAAGGCAACGTATATAGAAACTGTCAGAAAATATTTAACTGATAAGGAGTTTATGGATAAACAAAAAGAAAGGGCAAAAGCACGTGCGGAACGTACTTTTGACACCAAAGGAGCGATAGGAAAGTTGCTCAAAGATTTGGAAGCTTTATATTAAACTTCGTATGATGTGAAAATTTATGAAATGAGTACAAAATTATTGTGAAATTGTTTCAGTTTCGATAATAGTAATTTTATCAGCAGGGACTTGAACTGCGTCTTCTCCTGCTAAGGGTGCCTCTTCTTCTGTAACTGGGATTAATGTTACATTGTATTTCACACCCATTGCAGCAAGAGCAGCAAGTAATTGAGCATCAGTAATGGTTGGTTCTTCTTCAGGCTCGACAGATACAGGTTCTTCTGTATTGTTGTCGATAGGGGCAGAGTTAACAGTAAAGGAAATAGGTTTGCTAGTTAAATCGCCAGAAGCAAGCATTATATTGAAATTATCAATGTCGGTTGGTACAGTAAAAGTTAATATGCCGTTTGTAGAAAGAGTATCTGATATAGAGCTGATAAGGGCAACATCGCTATTTTTCGCAACAACAGTGATGGTGAATTCATCAGTATCTGTATCAAGCACATTAATCTGATTGGTTGCAGCGTCATAGGTTACGTTTCCTGCCACGCTAATATTCAAAATTTCTAAAGCACTAAACTGTGTTCCAGCAGCAATTTCGGCTTTGAATGTATCGGTTGCAGCGGCTAAATTGGCAACAGCGGTTTCGATTTCAGAAGAGGTAAGTTTCTCATTTAATAATAGTTCGTTAGCCTTTTCGATTGCGAGGCTATATGCATATTGGGCATTAGAACTAACCCAGGTTGCGTCACTGGCAACATCAGATCCGTCGATACTTACTGTAGGAACAAGAATTAACTCTTGTGCCTCTAATATTGGTTCTGCAAGAAGGCTGTTATCTGCGATTTCAACATTTATGGTGTAAGTGGTAATTTTATCGCCAATTGTAACATTGATAAGAATGGTGTTATTGGCGATTAATGTATCTGCAGTAATAGGAGTAATGCCAACGTGATCCTTTATGGCATTAGGAACAGAAACAGTTGCAGTGAGACCATCCTCGACAATAGGATTGATGATAAAGTTTTTGCCTTGGTCTGCCTGAGCAATATTTAGAGTGTAATTATACATATCATCGTTAAATTCGAGATCGCTGTGAGTTAATCCTTTGATCACAAGATTTTGAAGCACAACAGGAACATCATATTCATTAGCATGAAGTGTCAAGGTTTGGACTTGAGTACTAGCTGTTGCATGACCATTTGCAAGTTCGATAGCAAATTTGTATTCGCCATCTGTGCCAGCTTGATTTGTAGGTGATCCGTTAACAGGTGCAGTAAATTCAAAAGCCTTGATAGTGGCATGAATATTGGTGTCCTTTAAAATATTTTCGAGCTCAGCTTTAACAGCGAGACCTGCGTCAGTTGCAGTTGTGATATCAGATTTTGCAAAATTGGTAGCTTCGATAGTTTGGATGAATGCATCTAATTCGGATTGCTCTGGAATTGTAACATCGAGCGCATCAATAGTGGAAGTTATTAAATCAGTAGATGCGGTATTTTCGCCATCAGTAACTTCTATAACAAATTTGTAATATCCGTCGGTACCTAGAGGAACAGCTGCGGAACCATCGATGGCAGTAACAAATCCATACCCCTTAATTTCTGCTGTCATTTCTGTATCAGAAAGAATATAGGCAACATCAGAAGAAATAGCAACTTTGGCATCTTCTATATTGGAGGCCTCGGCAGTGTCGAGCGTGAAAATAGCATTGTCAAGAATATCAACAACAGCTAATAAGGCAGTATTATCAGGTTCTGGAATAGGTACTGAAACAACTGGTGTTGGAGCGACTACTTCTGAGGCTACGTAAGGTGCGGCATCGATGTTTGCAGTAATTTTATTAGTAGTCGCAGTAATTTCGCCATCAATTAAGGCAACAACAAACTCATAGGTGCCATGTGTTCCGGTTGGATTTTCGGAAGTGCCAGGAGTTGGTGCCGTAAAGTTTGTTCCTTCTATAATGGCGCTAACGTTAGTGCCTTCTAAAAGATCGGTAATATAGCGAGTAACAGCGGTTTGAGCAGATGCAGCTTCAGAACCTTCAGAATTTGCTAAATTAATTTGAACATTTTCTAAGATTACTTCGATTTTTTCTACTAAAGAAATAATTGAAGAGTCACCGGATTCGGTGTTCGCATCCATTGGCTTGATGATAACTGGATCGGTTTCCACAAGCAATGTATCTTGAGTAATTTGATCTTCAGATTTTTCAACTGCTATAATAACGGAAGGTGCAGTTTCAGATGCAGTAGTTTGAGCGCTTTCTATTTCTTCAACAGCAGTTGTCTCGGTATTATCAACAGTATTTGGAAAAACCGAAAAACTGTTAGATAAGATAGATCCAGCTAAAAATGCTGCTAAACAACGTTGATTTAATTTCATATTATCCCCACTCCTTATAGTAATTTAATTTAAAAGTGAATTAAGTTTATAGTTAATAAATATTTTTACGATGTACTATCAAGAATAATTTTTTTTGTATTTTGAATGCTTCTTAATTATATACTATTTTTTAAAATTTGTAACAAAAAAAATAAAAATAATTTAAGTAATTTCTTCCAAACGATATTAATTAATTATATTTTTGATGTAAAAATAAATAAAAAAGTTATAGTATAACATACTATAGAAATTTGAAATTGACAATAATAGGAAAAACTATTATAATTTGAAGATAAAATCAATAATTATTACATATTTTATAAATAAAATATAACTGAATATTTATTTTGTTTGGGGGAGGACTATAATGAAAAAAATAGCAATGGGCATAGCGTTGGTATTAGCTGTACAAAGTACAATTGCCGCACCGATATATAAGTCATTGGATGTGGTTTATAATGATATAAAATTAACCGTAGATGGAGAAGAATTCATTTTGCAAGATGCTTACGGAACTACAATTGAACCATTTGTTATAGATGGAATGTCATATGTACCCATAGAAGCAATGGCAGCGGCATTTGGAAGGGGAATTTTATGGGATGATGCAACAAAAACAATACATTTGGTAGATGGAAATGTTGGAGAGGTAGTAAATTTATCTGACATTCCCAAAACTTCATTTGCAGGGCGAGAAGCTGTGTATCCGATAGTTGGAACAGTGACAGACCCCACAGGTGCAGAACATACTTCAGGGCTAATTTTTACAGGAGATGGGGAAGGAAAATCGATAGTAGATATAGCGACCTACCCACTCAATGGTAAATATTTTATGCTGAGTGGAGTGGCATTTTTGCCAGCAGCTTTAGATATTGCGGGATATGTAAATAGTGCACCAAATTCAAATGTAAGTGGATATACAAACCTAGCGGATATTAAAATTTATGGAGACGGGATATTATTAAAAGAGATTCCTTCATTAACTAGGGCGGATGTTGTAAATTTTGAAGTGAATGTATCGGGAGTAAAAGAATTGAGAATAGAAATTCGTGCATATGGATCTGCTGTGTTTTCGAATGTAGTTGGGTTGACAGATTTGTTGCTGTATAAATAAAAGATAAAAAGTCCTCCTTTATAAATAACTATAAATAAGGAAGGACTTTGTCATAAGTTTTTAAGCACGAGTGACTAGATTAGAACGCAAACAACGCGTACAAACATGCATAGTTTTTATAGTTCCATTTTTAGCAACTTTAATTTTTTTGATATTCGCTTTCCACATTTTATTAGCTCTTCTATGAGAGTGACTCACTTTTATTCCGAAATGAACATCTTTTGAACAGATTTCACATTTTGCCATTTTTAAAACACCTCGACTTTCTCATTTACAAATTTCATCCCATTTTAACAGATAAAAAAGTAAATTTCAAGCCCTATTCTACATAATTTTTCTATTTAGTGTGATATTTGCTAAAATGTGCAACTTCATCTTTGGTAAGTTTGCGAATTTTTCCGGTTTTGAGGTCGTTTAATTCAACATTACCTATTGCGATGCGTTTAAGAGAAATAACGTTATGACCGATAGCGGCACACATTTTGCGAACCTGTCGATTTTTACCTTCACTAATAATAATTTGCAAGGTTGTAGTATTATTTGTAATGGCAATTCGTTCGGCAGTTGAAGGCTTTGTAGTGTAATCGTCTATAGTAACGCCGGTTCGTAATGTTTGTAGTTGTGAGTTGGAAACAGTTCCATCTACTACTACAATATATGTTTTTGTAATAGTATGCTTTGGATGCGTTAACTGATATGCAAAATTGCCATCATTGGTAAGCAATAGCAAGCCGCTAGTGTTATAATCAAGTCTACCTACAGGATAAACACGCTCATTTTTATTAGGTATTAAATCTATTACAGTTTTTCTACCATTTTCATCTTTGGCAGTTGTAATGTATCCACGAGGTTTGTTGAGCATGTAATAAATTTTAGTTGTAACAATAGACACAACTTTGTTGTTAAATTTAATAATATCTGTATCTTTAACCTGAGTTCCGAGCTCGGTAACGACAACGCCATTAACTTTCACTTTGCCTGCAATGATGTATTCTTCGCTTTTGCGTCTAGATGCAACACCGGCAGCAGCTAGATATTTTTGTAATCTCATTTTGTATCACCTTCCAATGCTATAATAAGCTATTGCAGCAAATTGCGCAAGGGTTAGATTGTTTGTTTTTGTTATGTAAGCGCACGCAGTAGGATTTGAACCCACGACACCTTGATCCGAAGTCAAGTGCTCTATCCAGCTGAGCTATGCATGCACAATTATTTTTGTTGACATATAATATGATTGACAAAAATTTGCGATAATATACATAGTAAAAGAAAAAAAATAAAAATTTTTGATAAAATAAAAGATCACCTTCATAATAAAAGGTGATCTTGCTATAACCAAGTCTATACGCCGGGTTCAGTATTTGATAGTCATCTATCTACACAGTTAGTTGCCTAAATGTTCTAGCGACCTACTTAAGACTAGCGAGCAACCTATGTCTTGTTTTGGTCTTGCTCCAGGTGGGGTTTACATGGCTTTTTTAGTTGCCTAAAAAACGGTGAGCTCTTACCTCGCCTTTCCATCCTTTCCCAAAAAATGGGTGGTCTATTTCTGTTGCACTTTCCTTCGAGTCGCCTCGACTGGGTGTTATCCAGCACCTTGCTCTATAGAGCCCGGACGTTCCTCAAGATTAAATCTTGCGACTATCTGGCTTACTTATAGCTTTATAAAAATAGCACATATTGTTTGACGTGTCAACGCCCAAAATAAAAAACACCCGAAGGTGTTTACTATTTCGATGCGATCGGGGGGACTCGAACCCCCACGGTCTAGGACCACAAGATCCTTAGTCTTGCGCGTATACCAATTCCGCCACGATCGCTTGTTGTATTTTATTATGGACAAGATTGTATCACTATTTTGTAAAGCTGTCAAGAACCTATTTAAAATATTTTAAATTTTTTTGATGTAGTAGTTAAATGAGGGGCAAAAGTCTCCCTCGACGCTAAGGGAGTGACTGCTTAATCAATTAATTTACTATTTAGTAATGTACCTGGTGCAAAGGTTTCATCCATAAATTTTGTATAATCACAGCTATAAAGCCGTTCAATTTTATAGCCCTCATCTGTTACGACTGCTAATATATCACAGCCGTTGTAACTAAGCTCGACATATTCGATTATTTCTACGGATGGCATAACTGGAAGAATACTATAATACATTGAATCACTCCATTTCTATTGATTTTTTTCACATTCTTGGATTAATTCTTTAAGCTTAGATACGGCTTTTGTTAATCCACCAACTTCATTAATTATTTTTTCGTCAACAGCTTCCGCACCCACCAAAATTGTGCCCATATCTTTGGCAACTTTACCAACATCAAGCATCAATTGTCTAAATCTATCTGCTGTAATTTCTGAGTTTGCAGCAACAAAATCTACTATCCTCTCTTGCATTTGATCAAAATATTCATAGGTCTGTATAACTCCCAAGACTGTACCATTCATTCTAACTGGATGTAGTGTCATGGTGGCACTTGGCGTGATAAATGAATAGTCACTGGCTACTGCAATGGGAACGCCAATAGAGTGTGCTCCACCAAGAACTAGCGAAACAACAGGCTTTCCAAAACTCGTGATAAGTTCCGCAAGTGCAAGGCCAGCTTCTACATCTCCTCCCACAGTATTTAAGACAATGAGCAATCCTTTTACTTCTGGATTTTCTAAAAATCCAAAAAATTGTGGAATTAGATGCTCGTATTTGGTTGTTTTGTTTTGAGGAGGCATTGCTTGGTGCCCTTCTATTTGACCGATAATAGTGATGCATTGGATATTACTTTTTGCTGAAGGGGGGGGGAGGACTGTGTACCTTCTTTTACATTTTGATTAATGGTTTCAGATTTATCTTGCGTTTCATTGGTCATTTTAAATCTCCTTTTGTATGTTTTTATTAGTATGCAAAAAATATTACTAATTCATACATAAATTGTAAAATTAAGATAATTTTTGATAAAAAAAGGCTGAGATCTCTCTCAGCTTGAGCAGTATAAAATTTATAAATCAAATTCTTGATGCAACGCAATAACAGCAGTTTTTAATTCATATTCTCGCACCAAGCAAGCGATGGTGGTTAATGAATCTGCAGTTTGCAATATTGGAATATTCACGTGTTCTAAAGTATTAGCAATGCGAGCCATTATTCCGGGAACTCCAGTAATGCGTTCTCCAATGGCCGTTACTTTGGCGCAACCTTCGATTTTTGTAAAGTCACAATTTTCTGCTGCAAGTAATTTTTCTAATGTATGCTGATCGAAATCACTGATTGTAAAAATAATGGTATCGGGCAGAATATTAATTAGATCAATGCTTATATTTTTTGTAGCGATTTTTGTAAGCAATGCAACTGGTGGCTTGAGTAATCTATATTGAACTCTGCCAGTTTTATGAGCAATTGCCGTAACAGTTTTGTGGACTTGATTTTCAACTCGAGCTTTTTGCGTAATGATACTACCTTCATCATCAGAAAATGTATTCTTTATTATTAATGGAATATTTGCAAGCATGGCATACTCCACGGCTTTAGAATGTATAACTCGTGCTCCAGAATCAGACATTTGAAACACTTCATTATAGCTAAGTTGTTCAATTTTGCTAACATGGTCACATATCTTGGGATCTGCAGTCATGATGCCATCAACATCAGTATATATCTCTATTCTAGAAGCATTGACGCTAGCCCCCAATATAGATGCGGACGTATCGCTGCCACCTCTTCCGAGAGTTGTAATGTCATCGTTGGTAGTTACTCCTTGAAAACCCGCCACAACGGGAACTATTCCTTTGTTTAATGCAGTTATAATTTTGATTGGAGTAGTATACAAAAGCGATGCGGCGGTATGATGATCATCTGTGATTATTCCGGCTTGACCTCCAGTAAAGGTTTTTGCGGCGATGCCTTGGTTGTTTAATATAGTTGATATTGTAACCGCAGAAATAAGTTCGCCGCAAGATAGCAAAACGTCTGTTTCGTAAGCATTCATTTCGCCTGCATTGGCTTTGATAAATTCAAGCAATGTATCAGTGGCATAGGGCGCACCAATCCTTCCTATTGCAGAAACAACTACGATCGGACTAAATCCTGCTGCTATTGCCGCTGAAATTTTTTTGATAACCTGCGCACGTGCCTGTTTTGTTGCAACAGACGTACCTCCAAATTTTTGAATTATTATATCCATATAAATATTATGCTTGTGTTACTTCTTCGAGAGCTTGTGCAAGCTGATCGGGGCAAGAAGTTCCGCGACCGCGGCAATCGATTCCCTTGAGCTTGCTAATAGCATCTTTAATGTCCATTCCGATAAGAACCTGAGATAGCCCCATTGTATTTCCAGGGCAGCCTTTTACAAATTGAACCTCTTGAATTTTGTTGTCTTTGATATCAAATTTAATTTCTTGTGCACATACACCTGATGTTTTAAAACTATGCATAAACATACCTTCTTTCTAATTTATTTATAATAGTATACTGAAAAAATTGCAATAATACAACATGTATTTGTATTAGGGAGTTAAAAAAAATTGGGTCCAATAGTTTCCTACATTATTATATCCAATACCAATTTGAGTGTATGTAGAAGATAAAATATTTTCACGGTGCCCTTCGCTATGCATCCAAGCGTCCATAACGGCAGTTGCTGTAGGGTAACCTTTGGCGATATTTACACCTGCTGCGCTATATGTTATGCCATAGGTTTTTAATGTTTCGAATGGGGTTCCATAAGTGGGGCTGTCATAAGAATAATAATTTGCCGTGTTCATATCATCAGTTCTAAGCTGTGCGATAGCAGATAAAGTGGGATTAAGAGTTAGTGGATAAACTCCAGCGGCAGCTCGATGCTGATTGACTAAAGCAATGACTTCTGCGATGGCGGCATTTTCGAGACTAGAAACAGCAACGTTGGCTCCACCCTTAATGCTGTTGATATTTATTATTCCGTCAATATTGCTTACAGCATATCCGAATACTGTTGAAAATAATTCTGCAGGGATATAAACAGTTCCGTTATTTACGACGGCGGCACTTGCCCAAATAACTTCATCGTTTTGATTTAAAACATTTCCAGTGGAGATGTCGATATTTATCAAAACATCTAGACCTTGGGAAATATTTTCTCCTTGGGCCACAACTAAGGGTAAATTTTCGATAACAGTAACATCAAGCATATGACCGATGGCTTGCAAAGGTAATAATGCATATCCCTCGGCTGTAATAAGAGGTGCAACTTCGTCTGTTAATACTATGGGCACATTATTTAACACTAATTGTAACGCTTCTGTTGCAAAAGATGTGTTAGGAATATAAGTTAAGCAAGAAAATAATAAAAAATATCTAGCCAATTTTTTCATTGAGAATATCCTTTCTTGGTAATATTTTGTAATATATTTTAAACCATTATGAAATATTTGTAAATAGTAAAATTAAAGGCATGTATATAAAGTCTAAAATAATTTAAAAAATCATAAGATTGATATAAAAGTGAATAAAGGTGGCGATAAGTTGATAGCTGAATATATAATGGAAGATTTAAAAAATATAGATAATCTGAAAAAAAAATATCCAAATATAGTTTTTAGACCCCTAGCAAATGCGATTTATATTGTAGAAGTTGCTTTGGAAAATCAAAAAGAACTAGAAGAATTAACACAAAATACTAAATACATTCAAAATTCGTATTTATATGGATTAAATTCAGAAGAATCTTTACAAGAATCTGGCATTCTGGTATTTCATAATTATCCTTATGGACAGCTGAGAGGCAATGATGTATTGCTAGGATTTTTGGATACTGGAATAGAATACACAAATGATGTATTTAGATATGAAGATGGGAGTAGTAGAATTGCAAGTATATGGGATCAAACTTTAGAAGGCAAAACACCTTTTGAATTGGGGTTTGGAGCAGAATTCACAAGAGAAGACTTGAATGCAGCGTTGAACTCACCAGATCCGCTTAGCATTGTGCCAACTAAAGATGATATCGGGCATGGGACTTATGTTGCAGGGCTGGCAGGAGGAAATGATAGATACGGAAATACAGGATATATCGGCGCAGCACCAAATAGCGACTTTGTAATTGTAAAAATGCGACCCGCATCGCAAGGACTAAAAGATATTTTTTATGTTAAAGAAGATGTAGTAGCGTATAGTGATGGAGCCATATTAGCGGCTCTAAATTATTTGGTACTAAAAGCAACAGAACTCAACAAACCTCTTGTGATATGTATTACAGTAGGTGGCAATTGTGGCGGTCATGATGGGACAAATATTATAGAAAGATATATACAAACTTTGACATTGAGCCCAGGGATAATAATTGTGACAGCTGCTGGAAATGAGGGTAACTCGGGGCATCATTATAAAAATAAAGTAACGCAAGGTGAAAAACGAAGTGTAGAAATAAATGTATCGAAAAATGAAAATGGATTTAATTTATACCTATGGACCAAAGATGTAGATAAGATGAGCGTTGGAATTCGAACGCCAATAGGCCAAGTAGTGGAGCGAGTGCCAATAAAACCTTATAAAAAAGAAGTTTTTACATTTAGTTTACAGCATAGCGAGGTTACTATTGAATATAAATATCCAGACGGAAATACGGGAGGCGAATCTGTAAGAATAGCATTAAAGGATCCGATTCCTGGAATTTGGCAAATAGATGTGTATGGTGACTATATAATTGATGGAACATTTGATATATGGATTCCTAGAATAGGATTTGTAGAAGCAAATACACGTTTTTCGGAGCCAAACTTGGAAACAACAGTTTGCGTACCAGCAACAGGGGCATATGCTATTGTAGTTGGAGGATATGATGAAATAGACAAAAGTTTATATGCGGCATCAGGAAGAGGTCCTACACGACAAAATATCAAAAAACCAGATATAATTGCACCGAGCATTAGCGTCGCAGGGCCTATAATTAACGGCGCGCCTTCGAGCTATACAGGAACTAGTGTTGGCGCTGCGATTACAACAGGAGCTTGTGCATTATTACTAGAATGGAGCCTTGTTGAAGAAAATCTTCCGACAATTAATACAAGGATTGCAAAATCGATTTTATCAAGAGGCGCAGGTAGAAGTCCGGGAATAAGTTATCCAAATAATATAGAAGGATTTGGCAAATTGGACTTTCAAAATAGTTTCCTGGTTATTTAAAACTGCAGTGCCTCCAAGATAGACCGGGGGTGCTAGCTTTTTATTCTATTGACCCCACCTCAGCTTGGACTTCTGCTGCAAATTGAGTAATTAAACTTTCTTGAACTTTAGGTAAGTCGTCTAAACTTGTAAAATTAAAATGTCTAAGAAATTCTGTTGTAGTGGCAAGTAAAATTGGTCTTCCTATAACAGCAAGTCTACCCGCCTCTTCTACCAATCCGTATTCTATTAATTTAGAAACTGCAACATCGGACTTAATTCCACGAATATTTTCGATTTGAGGTCTTGTAATAGGCTGCTTATAAGCAATGATTGCAAGAGTTTCTAACATAGTTTTGGTTAATAAACTCCTTTTAGCCCATTTTTTATATTTAAGGATAATGTTCATATTTTTAGGAGCAGTACACATCTGAAATCCTGCATCTAATTCGATTATTTCTAGGCCGCGTTCTGAGATTGCATAGGTGTGATTCAAATTTTGGATGGCAGCAGTTATTTCGGCTGATGAAATTTCGAAAAGTTCACACAATTTTTTAGTGCGCACAACATCTCCTACAAAAAAGAGCAGTGCTTCTATATTTGATTCTAAATCAGTTAGTTTCATAGTTGGTTCCTTTTATTTCTATATCATTAAATTCTAAATTTTGAAAAATTAGTATATCTTTTTTATGAACAAGTTCCAAAAGTGTCATAAAAGTAGTAATAAACTCTGATTTTGGCATATCTGGATAGCAAAGAGAAAAGAAGGTTGTTTTTTTTGCTGCTGCTAAGATTTCGAGAATATATTTACTTTTTTGTTCTATGGTATAAACTTCTGGCTTTAAAATTTCTGGATCAATTGTTTTTTCTTGTTGCATAGCAAGTAATTTTTGCTGGCGCATAAGTTGCTCAAAAGTAGCATGCAGATCGTCTATTGTAGTATTGCCCAAAACTTCGGCTACTGTTGGAGGAGGAATAATCGTATTGGCGACTTCTACATTTCTAAAATATCGCAATATTTTTTGTCCTTGCTTTTTATTTAATTCATCAGATATATATTTAATTTTTTTATATTCTAGCAGTCGTTCGATTAATTCTGCTTTAGGATCATCATCAGCAATGAGCTCTTTTTGTGCAGAAGGCAGAAGTGTTCCAGATTTAATAAGCAAAAGAGTTGCTGCCATAACAATAAATTCGCTCATATACTCAAGTTCTGGTGCCACGGTGGCAGCGTCGATATATGCCATATATTGCTCAGTAATAGAAGAAATTTCTATATTTTGGATTTCCATTTGATTCTTATTTAGTAAGTGTAACAATAAATCAAGCGGACCTGTAAAATCCGCAAGATTGAAATTCATATTTTTCAATTTAAACCATTCCCATTAAATATTCTACTCCTATGGCAACGATAACGACAAGTGCCGAGATGATAAAACCATGTATCATTGGAGCAATTCCAGACTTTTTCATTTCCTTAAAACTAGTGCTATAACCAATAGCGCCCAAAGCCATAACCATTAAAAATTTGCTTAATTCTTTGAGTGTTACAGAGACAGGCTCGGGAATAAATCCCAAACTTTTAAAAGCAGAAAGAAGTAAAAATCCAACTATAAAGTAAGGGAACAAATTTTTGATATTAACTTTTTTGGTCGTTTGAATACCGGCTTCTTTTTGTTTTACTCTTGCATTTACGTATGCAAAAACTAATACTGTAGGAATGATAGAAAGTGTTCTTGTAAGTTTAACCATGGTTGCAAAGTCTCCAGCGGCTTCACTATATGCGTATCCTGCGGCAACAACGCTAGAGGTATCATTTACAGCTGTACCTGCCCACAACCCATATGCCATATCAGAAAGTCCTAAGGCATGCCCCATAAAAGGAAATAGCACAATCATGGCCATATCGAATAAAAATGTCGCAGACATAGCATAAGCAATATCAGTATCTTCAGCATCTATTACGGGTGCAATTGCGGCAATGGCAGAACCACCACAAATGCCTGTTCCAGCAGAAATGAGATTGGAAATTTTCCAATTGAGCCCAAGTGCTTTTCCTATAAAATACCCGCCTCCAAAGCACGTTAAAAGTGTAGCGCACATAACAATCAGTGATAGCTTACCTACTTCTAAAACAGTTTGTATACTAAGAGAAGCTCCCAACAAAATAATAGCTAGTTTAAGTATTTTTTTAGATGTAAATTTTAGTCCAACAGATAATGCCGCTGGTTTGTATATAGCGTTCAAAATCATTCCAATGAATATTGCAATGACAGATGCCCCGATTAGGTGTATAGGCATGGCATCTTCTAAAAACTTAGCGAGTATAGCAATAATCACTGCTGCCAGTAGACCAGGAAAAATATTTTTACATTTTGATAATATGGAATTAAAAGATTGCAATATAAAACACTCCTATCTTTGTAAGATTTTTACATGAGTGTTATTATAATACGATATTGTTGGTTTGTCTAGTCAATTATGTATTTTATAAAAAAAAGCTCTGCCGTAGCAAAGCCTCGATATATTTTAAGTATTCTTTGTATCTACGCGAAATATTTTTGCCAATACTTTTCTCATTAGTTTAGGAGGAGTAATAACTTTGATAACCATAATTTCACCACCTTAGGTTTTGACATTGATATTTCTATCATATGCAATACGGACACAATTATTGCGAATTTTACAAAATTTGGTAACTATTTTTTAATCAATTGCTAAAATAACAAGAAGCTTTCCAGTTTTTAAAGAGATAGTGGCTGAATTTTTAGTCATAAAATTACTGATGCCATAAGGTTTTCCTAGTTCAAAACTGCCATTGTTTAAACTGTAATAAAGACCTGTTGTGGCAACGCCAGTTACTTTCTCACTAAGTGGTAATAGACTCACCAAAGTATCTTTGTTAGAATGAATATTTATTTTGTTAATTACTAAATAAATAGTGTTATGTGCATTTTTTATGCTTGATTTTATTCCGAGAGTTGCAAGTTTTACGAGCAATGATACGTTTGCAAATGAATGATCAAACCGACTTCCAATACCGCCATATACTACAATTTCTGTAGCACCAAGACTAATAGCATAATCGACCGCTGCTTCTGTATCTGTTTCATCTTTTTGTATACTTAAGGTTTTTTTGCTAACGTGTTCATATTTTAATAATAATTCTTTGTTTAAACTATCAAAATCACCAATAATATAATCGGGCTCAATGCCTAAATAGTCGGCATGAAATAAACCGTTATCGGCACAGATGATTGTATCATATTCATTTAAGTCATTACAAAAATTATAATTTCCATAGTATCCATTCACTAAAATTGCAACCTTCATTTATGTTTACTCCTTAAATATTTTATAAAATTTTTTTACATTTTCTGATATCTTTTCCTTTTCAAATACACTAGAACCAGCAACAATCAAATTGGCTCCAGCTTTAATTACCTCATTTACGTTCGCAAGTGTAATGCCTCCATCTACTTCTATCAAAACATTAGGTGCCATTTCTCTAACTTGTCGTATTTTTTTAAGGGTATGCGGAATAAAACTTTGGCCACCAAACCCTGGATTGACACTCATTACTAAAATCATATCAACACAATGGACAATATCTACAAGGGCAGCGACAGGAGTTGCTGGGTTGATAGAAACTCCCGCCTGTGCGCCACCTTGTTTAATCATGTCAATGATTCTATTTAAGTGAGTACAAGTTTCGTAATGAACAGTAATTATGTTTGCACCCAATTGTATATATTCTTCTATATATTTTTCAGGATTAGTAACCATTAAGTGAATATCCATAATTCCGTATATATGCGGAGCTATTGATTGTATGACAGGTGTGCCGAAACTGATATTGGGAACAAAATGTCCGTCCATAACATCTAGATGAAAGTATTGTACACCTGCATTTTGCGCAGTTGCGATATCCTGGCCAAGGTTTGAAAAATCTGCTGCTAATATTGATGGTGCTAAATGTACCATTTTTATCTCCTACCATTTCTTGTTATTTTTTAATTCCTCGAAGTAATTTAGATAACTTTGGTATCTAGATTTATATATACTGCCGTTTTCTACAGCAAGTTTAACCGCACAGTCGGGTTCATGAGTGTGTGTGCATCCGTTAAATTTACATTTGTCTTTATATTGATTAAATTCTATAAAATAATCTTGTAATAAATCTGGTTCGATAGTATCCATTTTGAGAGATGTAAAACCAGGAGTGTCTAAAACATACCCACCAAATGATAGTGTTAGAAGTTCTGTGTGTCTGGTGGTATGTTTTCCTCTTTTAATTTTTTGACTCACTGCTCCTGTTTCTAATTTAAAATCGGGACAAATTGCATTTAATAATGTAGATTTACCTACTCCAGAAGGCCCGGCGAAAAACGAAGTTTTATCTTTGAGCAAAGCTTTTATTTCGTCAATATCACCATCTGTTGCAGAAGTACAAATAACTTTATACCCGCTTAATCTATATCCATTAACAATTTCTTTGTATTTATCACCAAATGCTTCGTCTAGCTTATTTAGAACTATTACGGAGTCTATGTTGGACAGCTCCATTATAACTAAAAATCGATCGAGTAAATCTAAATGCATAACTGGATACGAAAGTGAAAACACAATTATTCCTTGATCTACATTGGCAACTGCTGGTCGCAAAAGTTGATTTTGCCGCGGTAATATTTCTTCTATAGTACCCTGTAAAAAATCACCTTTTGTACTACCTTCATAGTTAGTTGTACTAATTTTTACAATATCTCCAATAAGAGGAGTCTGTTTTTCGTTTCTAAATTTTCCTCGTGCTTTACATTCATAAATTTGATCACCTGCATTGGGTGAAACGTAGAAAAACCCTGCAATACCTTTAATTATTTTACCTTCCATAAATCTCCTTTATATATCATATAACACAATTAAGTTTTGTATGAGACTTTTTTGTATATCAATTATTCTTTGATTGCTGCTGCCTCGAAATGAGAGCCGCGCATCCTTGAGTGTTTTTTCGAATGGACCATCCACTAGTATATCACACCCCTTTAATATAGCTTTGCGTTTTGGATTTTTAATGATATCTTCAAAAACATAGCCAGAATAAATCCAAATATTTTTATTGGTTTCAAATTTAATATGTTGTATAAGGTTTACTAATGAATTGTCTCTAATTTGATCAAAAGGCTCACCGCCCAAGATTGATACTCCATTAATATTAGGAGAGCTAATGTGTTTGAGAAATTTAGTTTCTGTTTCTTTATCCCATAACAATCCGTTTCGAAAATTTTTATATTCTTCATTAAAGCATCCTTCACAAGAACGTGTGCATCCTGAAACAAAAAGAGTGGTGCGAATCCCCACTCCATTTGCTGTATCATAATTTCTTATTTGTGAATAATACATATTAGTCTATTATCTCCTTAATAAAAAGTGTGGGTTCTTTCATTAGATCAATAATTTTTCCTTCGTTTGAAATAATGATAGGTCGAGATGGAAAACCAATATTTTGCCTGCAAACAAGTCCTTGTTCAGAATTTGTCAATTCAACCATAAGACCATTCGGATAACAATATAACACCTCCATAGCTTGTTTAAAAAGATTTAGATCATATCTAGAGCTTGCCTCCATATTCATCATTTCGATGCGTTGATTAATATCTGTAACTTTATCTATTAAATTGCTATAATTATTAGCTATGTGTAATATTTGAGAATGAGGATGGAGTTTAGTTCCTGTTACTTTATAAGAACCTGTTCCATCAATTTTTTCGTGTATGTGCAAAATGGGAACATATACCATTGGTGAAAAGGTAGCATTATTTTTAATTAAGTCTAGAGCTATTTCTAGGTGAGGTTTTTGAGCATCTTTCAGTTTGCCTATATCATGCAAAAGGGCACTTGATGTAATATTTTCAATATCTTGAAAACGTATGCGTCTATTTTTTGATATAGATATGCAATATATAGCCACTTCTAATGAATGAAGTGATAATTGCTCAATTTCATCTTTACTGGGTTCTTTATATAAAATGGCATTCTCATTTAAATTAATATTTTCAATAATCATACGTATAGTTTGTGTCAGTAAACGTTCATTGATAATACCATTTTTTTTAATGCTAGAGTAGAAACTACTCAAATTATTTAATATTTCTAATTTAATTGGATCTTCAAAAATTAATTCTATAACAACTTCATCAGAGAATTTTTCTTCAATATAAATATAAGTGATACCTAAATTTCTAATCCGGGTAATAATTGATGCTGTTAATTCTCTACCTTGAGGCATAAATATAAGACCTTTGTTGGTTCGAATTGGATATGCAAGTTTTTTGCCAATATGCTTCTGTGAAGCTATAACTAATCTCATCTTATTTTCTTTCTCCCTTCTCAAAAACATTTTACAATAAATTTTATACTAGAATTATTAATTTTATGCAAAAACAACCTTATAATCAAATAGGTTAGTGTTAGGTTATATAGTAATACTTGTACTCAAAATTGTCAATCCTTATATAAAATTTTTGTATTGGATGAATATACATTAAAGAAATATTTCTAAATAAAGATTTTGTGAATTTTTTTATGTCTATATTATATATTGAAACGAAATTAATTATTTTGTAAAATGTTGTTGTGCATTTTTTTACAAAAATATAAAATTATATTTATTGAACATAATTTTTATACAACTTATAATATTCAAAAACATAATTGTAACACTTGTAATGTTTTTTGAATAGGTTTATAATGCTTGATATAAAATAAATTAATGGGAGATGGCAAAAAAATGCTCGATTATGGATTCTTTTTGGATTTAGCAATTATTTTATTGGCAGCTAAGATTTTTGGGATCTTATCTAGAAAGTTACAATTACCACAAGTAGCTGGCATATTAGTTGCTGGTTTAATTATTGGACCAAATATGCTCGGCTGGGTAAAAGAAACAGAATTTTTATTACAAATGGGTGAGCTTGGCGTTATCATGCTAATGTTTGTTGCAGGTCTTGAGACAGATTTAAAAGAACTGAAGAATACTGGTCTTGCGGCACTTTGTATAGCGGCATTCGGAGTTGTAGTGCCTCTAACTGGTGGCTACTTACTTTATTCTGTATATGATGGTTTTGCCGCAATCGGTAGTCACGAATTTTTAAAAGCAATATTTATTGGAGTCATTCTTACCGCAACTTCTGTAAGTATTACTGTTGAAACTTTACGAGAGATGGGCAAGCTTAAAGGAAAAGTTGGAACAGCGATTTTGAGTGCTGCGATTATTGATGACGTTATCGGTATTATTTTACTTACTTTTGTAATAGGATTTACAAATCCAGAAAGCAGCGGAGTGGCTGTAATCGGAAATACAGTGGCATTTTTCGTGGTGGCGATTGTTCTTGGTGCTATCATTCATTATATATTTAAAGTTATTGATCATCACGATCCACATAGAAGACGTCTTCCAATCTATGGATTTGCAGTATGTTTGCTCTTCGCGTATATAGCTGAACACTATTTTGGAATTGCTGATATCACTGGCGCGTACGTCGCAGGTATCGTGTTATATAACTTGTCATCTTCAGAATATATTATCGAAAAAATAGATACAAACTCTTATATGTTATTTAGTCCGATTTTCTTTACAAGCATTGGGCTTAAAACAGAACTTACAGGTTTTACTGTACCAGTACTTTTATTTACAATTGCATTTGTTATTATTGCATTAGCAAGCAAGGTGGTAGGCTGTGGCTATGGTGCAAAACTAATGGGCTTCAAAAAACATGATGCAATAAAAATTGGTGTCGGCATGATGGCGCGTGGCGAAGTCGCACTGATCGTCGCCCAAAAAGGTTTAAGCGCTGGGCTAATGGATCCAGTACTGTTTTCCGCAGTTATTATGCTAGTTATTCTTTCTTCTATTGCAACACCAATTATTTTGAAAGTCTTATATGCTAAAGATGAAAAAAATGAATCATTGGCAAATGAGACAGAGATTAATGAAATTCCAACAGATGTTGCAACAGTATAGAATAAATATGTACTCTCCTTCGGGGGAGTTTTTTTATTGCGCGAAATTTTATAATGTATTAAAAACTCATCTCCAGGACACACTAGCAAAAAAAGAAAGGATTTTAGTACTTATGACTGATTATATAAACGGACTTTTAGAATTTATAACTGCAGGATCATCGATGTTTTTGGCGGCAAATGAGGTTAAAAAAATTTTGCAAAACCAGGGTTTTGAAGATCTAGATGCTGCTGCTAATATTAGAAAGGGTGGGCTATACTACAAGTTAGTAAACGACTCTGCAATTTTTGCGTTTAAAATTGGCTCTAGTGATTTAAAATACAAAATAATAGGAACGCATTTAGATGCGCCAGGGTTTAGAATTAAGTCTAATCCAATAACTTCGTCGCAAGGTTATGTAGAATTGAACACAGAAGTATACGGAGGACCGATTATCAATACCTGGTTTGATAGGCCTCTTTCTATTTCGGGAAGGGTATGTGTAAAAAGTGATAATGTTTTAAAACCGTCGACAATATTATTGGATGCAAAAGAACCGCTTATGGTGATTCCTAATTTGGCCATACATCAAAATCGTGAAGTAAATGATGGAGTGAAGTTGAATCCGCAAAAGGAAACTTTGCCAATCATCACATATACCAACGAAGAAGTGAACCAAAATTTGTTATTCGACTATATTGCAGCCAAATTGTCTATTGCATCCGAAGATATATTGGATCTAGATTTATTTTTGTATCCAGTGGAAACAGGTTGCTTGGTAGGGCTAGATAAAAAATTTATTTCGAGTCCACGTTTAGATGATTTATCTATGACATATAGTGGATTGATGGCGTTTATAGAAAGCGATCCAGCGGCAGGAGTTAATGTGCTTGCTTGCTATGATAATGAAGAAGTGGGTAGCAGAAGTATAGCAGGAGCAAACTCTCCAAATTTATTATTTATGCTAGAGAAAATAGCATTAGGCTTGGGTAAGAATCGTGCCGAATTTATAGCCGCGTTGGATGATTCGTTTATAATTTCTGCAGATGTTGCGCATTTGTCGCATCCAAACTATCCAGAAAAGCTAGAGCCTACAAATAAAGTAACGCCAGGCGGAGGTGTTGCAATAAAAATTAGTTCCAATTGTAGTTATACAACGAACGCAAATACGTCTGCCGTATTTAAAGCAATATGCCAAAACGAAGATGTTCCGTATCAAACTTTTATGAATAGGTCAGATACAAAAGGTGGGTCAACAATCGGGCCAATTACTTCTTCGCAAACTGGAATACGCAGTGTAGATCTAGGAACTCCAATGCTAAGCATGCATTCTGCTAGAGAGCTTATGGCAGCAGAAGATTTGACCCACACTATTAAAATTTTTAGAGCTTTTTACCGATTATAAAAAAAATAATGTTTTTTTGGAAATATATGTTATAATGGTTTTGGTAAAAAAATCTAAGCAGGAGCTGATATGGATACAATTATTTTAAGCAAAACTGACAATCTTGAACTAGCAATCAATATCTTAAAAAATGGAGGGCTTGTTGTATCTCCTACCGAAACTGTATATGGACTGTGTGCCAATGCGTTAGATGAAAATGCAGTAGAAAATATTTTTAAAGCAAAAGGAAGACCCGCAGATAATCCGCTAATTGTCCATATTGCTTCGTTGGCAATGCTAGATCAATTAGTAGCAGAAATTTCGGCAAATGCTCAAAAACTTATAGACGCTTTTTGGCCCGGACCTCTCACACTTATATTTAAATCGCAAAATATTATACCAAACAAAACTCGTGCAAACTTACAAACAGTAGCAATTCGCTTTCCGGAAAATAAAATAATTATAGAATTAATTAAAAAATCTAAATTGCCTCTTGCCGCACCAAGTGCAAATACCTCCGGTAAGCCTAGTCCAACCAATATTGATAGAGTTATAGAAGACTTATTTGGAAAAGTAGATTGCATTATTGATGGCGGTAACTGTAAAATAGGATTAGAATCGACTGTTGTGGATGTTTCGGGAGACAATGCGAGAATATTGAGACCTGGATTTATAACTGCAGCAATGCTCGAGAAAATTGTACCTAGTGTTAGCGCTCCTGCTAGTGCGTTTCCGATTGCTCCAGGGATGAAATATAAACATTATGCTCCTTCTGCAAATGTTGCAATTGTAGATGGCAACGATTTACAAGAGATAGCTAAGAAAATATGTTGTTTGATAAAAAAAGATAGACATAAGCGAGCAGGTGTTTTAATTGTAGATGAAATGATTTCATTTTTTGAAGATATTCCTGTAGTAAGTCTGGGAAGTATTACCAATTTAGAAAGTATTGCTAGTAATTTATTCGAAAAACTTAGACAATTAGATGACTTAAAATTGGAGCAAGTCTATACAATTTATTTACATGACAAAAACCTTGGTCTAAGTATAATGAATAGACTTCTCAAGGCGTCTAACAACCAGATTATTTATTAAATGGAGGAATAATATATGATAGCCATTGGTTCAGACCATGGAGGATTTGCATTAAAGCAAGAGATAATAGCTCATCTTAAGGAAAGAGGTATAGACTTTGCAGATGTTGGTTGCTATGACGAACAGTCGACAGATTATCCCGACTATGCAAAAAAGGTTGCCGATATGGTTCTTAGCAAGGAGGCTGAAACAGGAATACTAATTTGCGGTACTGGTATAGGTATTTCGATAACGGCAAATAAGATAAAAGGAATTCGCTGCGCTTTATGCCACGATATATTTAGTGCAAAAGCAACCCGAGAACATAACGATGCAAATGTTTTGGCGTTTGGTGGGCGTATAATAGGCCCTGGATTGGCATTAGCAATAGTAGATGAATTTTTGAATACACCATTTTCGAACGACCCACGCCACATAAGACGAATATCCAAAATTGAAAATTAGATCAATCAAATATGAGAATGGAGGAAAATATGAGTAATCTTGTTATTATAGACCACCCACTTGTGATGCACAAGCTTTCTATATTGAGAGATGTGAACACAGGAAAGAAAGAATTTAGAGAAATTGTTCGCGAGCTTGCGCAGTTTATGTGTTTTGAAGCTACTAAAAATTTGCCGTTAGAAGACTATGAAATTACAACACCAATTACAAAAATGATAGCTAAGCGTATATCTGGAAAAAATCTTAGCGTAATACCAATTCTTCGCGCAGGATTGGGGATGGTAGATGGTGTATTAGATCTAATTCCAACTGCAAAGGTGGGCCATATCGGACTATATCGTGATCCAGAAACGCTAACGCCGGTTGAGTATTATTGCAAGCTGCCAACTCAAATCGAAGAAAGGCATATATTTGTATTAGACCCTATGCTAGCAACAGGCGGCTCGGCTATTTCTGCTATTTCATTTCTAAAGGATAAAGGATGTAACAATATCAATTTTATGTGTATCTTAGCCGCGCCAGAAGGAGTGGAAAAATTACAGTTGGCTCATCCTGATATCAATATATATGTATGTGCTGTTGATGAAAAGCTCAATGACCACGGATATATAGTACCAGGATTAGGTGACGCTGGAGATCGTTTGTTTGGAACCAAGTAAATAAAAAACGGAGCAGGCATCCCCTGCTTCTGCTTTGTAAGGAGAAATTTTTATGAGACCGTCTTGGGATCAATATTTTATGGACATTGCTCATTTGGTAAAAACTCGATCTACATGTACACGACGCCAGGTAGGCGCTGTTGTTGTAAAGGATAAGCAAATATTATCGACAGGATATAATGGTGCTCCCACAAGCTGTACGCATTGTATTGAGTTAGGCTGCATGAGAACTAAGTTAAATATTCCATCTGGAGAACGTCATGAATTGTGTCGAGCATTACATGCCGAACAAAATGCAATAACGCAAGCTGCAAAGAATGGCACCGCTGTTGCGGGCGCTGTAATTTATGTAACGGCTCAGCCGTGCAGTATGTGTGCAAAAGTACTTATAAACTCAGGGATAGCCAAAATTATATACCAAGGAAATTATCCAGATCCATTGGCAATAGAGCTATTAAATGAAGCTAAAATCCACATGGAGCAATTTGGGACTATTGAAAATGAAAGCAACAGGGGATTGGAAAAATAAGGAGATGGAAATAATGGATAAGATTGGCTTATATATAACAGCGTTTGTTATGGCTTTCAGTATTTCATTAATATGTACACCTATTGCAAAGAAAATAGCAATCAAATTAGGGGCAGTGGCATATCCGCGAAAGAGAGATATGCATGAAATTCCAATTCCTCGTATGGGTGGGATAGCGATAGTAGTTGGGTTTATATTAACTTTGGTTTTGATATTGCCCGATCCAGAAATGGATGTATTAGAATCGAGACATACAGCCGGAATTTTAATAGGCGGATTAATTATTTTTGCCTTAGGAATTTTAGACGATATCTTTGAATTAAAATCGAAAATTAAATTATTAGTTCAGGTACTAGCCGCGATGGTTGCGGTATACTTTGGAATTAGAATACAATTTGTTTCTGTGCCATTTAACGATCTGATTAACTTGGAGTGGTTATCAATCCCGGTTACAATATTTTGGATTGTAGGAATCACAAACGCAGTAAATCTGATAGATGGGCTTGATGGATTGGCGGCAGGAGTATCGTCTATTGCGTCTATTTGCCTAATGATCTTGTCGATTCATAGTGGGCATCCAACCGCAGTAATACTTACAGTGATTTTGTCAGCGTCATGCTTGGGATTTTTGCCTTATAATTTTAATCCCGCTTCTGTATTTATGGGAGATACAGGTTCAACATTTTTGGGATATATGCTATCACTGATTTCGATACTGGGATTATTAAAAAGTTATACACTAGGAACAGTGTTTGTTGCAGTATTGATATTAGGGTTGCCGATATTTGATACGTCGTTTGCAATCATTAGACGTTTTTTGAGTGGCCGCCCAATTATGTCACCAGATAGAGGACATCTACATCATCGACTAGTGGATAAAGGATATACACAAAAACAAGCCGTCGTAACATTGTATGGAGTTAGCGGAATATTTGGTCTTTCTGCAATGGGGGTCATGCTAAATGATATTCGTTTTGTATTGGCTGTGTTTATAATTATGGGCATATTATTTTATTATAATGTGAAAATGCACACACTACCGAGCTCTAAAAACGAAAAAGAAGAGCAAAAATAAATGGATATAAGAGGGAACGCTCTCCCTCCTTTTCCTAAATATATTTGATCAGGCTCTTTGGTAAGTTCATATTTAAAGTTTCTAATTCATGCATAAATCGCAAAATATCAGTTGCTAATATATCTGCGTTCAACAAATCTAATATTCTATAGTATAAAAGTTTTAATAAAATTGGTTTGTGTTGGTTCCAATGATTTTGTGATTTGAGCTTCAAAAGTTGAATTTCGGAGGTTACCTTCCATAAAATATTTTTAACCTTTTCGATTATATCGTCATATACAAAGCTTACCGAGTTTAGTTCCGTGAAAGTATTTGCAAAAGTGAGGAGCAACTCATCTAATATATACGCATCGTCAGTTTGGAAATGCTCAACTATATCGTGAGATAGTCTATATTTATAATATTTTATGAAATTTTCAAAATCTCCAGCATTATCCTCTGGTTCAATATAAAATAAAATTCTAAAAAATAGGTTCCATTGAAATTCTTCGTTTAAAACTCGCTGAATATGAGAACCAATTATTATACTAAAATCATCATTGTTAAAATCTATTTCGCGTTCAAATAAAATTATGCTATTGAAATTGATATCGTCATTATCGATTTCGTTTAAACGGTTTAGAGCCTTCATTAGTAAATTTCTATATGTTTCTTCAGTTTGCATATCAATTTCTCTAAATACATATTTAACAAGCGTATCACAAGATTTTCTAAAATCAACAATAAGCCCTATATTGTTTTTCATTCGATCAGCAAAGAGGTCGTAAATAGATTTTGATAGCATCTGCTCTAGCTGCATTTGCCGAATATCTTGATTAATAGGCTTATCTCGTTTGAAATGATTGGAGATCAATAAAAGCTGCCCATCTATAGTGGTAAGACTGTTTTTGATAGAATACATTATATCTTTATAAAATCTGTCGGCAATTATATAGTTATAATTTTTATATATTACGTTGTGCTCAATTTCGCTCCAAAAAATATTGACAAGAGCTTTGATCTGCACTTCAAAATTAATAATCTGATCATTATACAAATATTTTCCATCTATTCTATACATCTTAAGACCGTTTTTCTGGTTTTTAGGTTGAACACTTTTTAGCTCCAAAATAACTCCAGTATGTTCTTGCTTATAATAATATCCTGCAGTATGCACATGTTCTTGTGTAAAATGTCGTTTAAGAAGCTTATAAATATCTCGTTCGTCTTCTATAAAGCGACATTCTAGCCTTATACCAATTAGGTCAACAAGATTTTCGTATAGATTAGATATAGTTTTATATTTATTATAAAAATCATGTCGTAGAATTTTTTCTTTTAGACTGTCTCTAGATTTTACACGAGAACTGATGTTGATATAGCCAATACATTCATTACGAACCAGGTTGGCGAAGTAGTTTTCCAGCTCCTTACTAGCAATTTCTAAATCTATTGTCATTTCGTCTAACTTTTCTAAGGCTTTAGTTGTATACTCAAATATTTTCAGTTCCATAATAAAGATCCTCCCTAGCTTGCCTAGTTGATAGTAATAGTATACTTCCAATTGAGAAGTTGCATACAAGGTAGTTGGTTCCATTTTATTACGTCGCAGTACGTGGTTTGATTAGAGCAAAATGGCGCAGAAAATATCTAAGTGGTTAACTGTACTATTTAGCCAGTCGGTTGTGTGGCTAGCAACTAGTATTCCAGATACAATATTTCCTAATTCTTCTTTGGTAGATTCAAATTTGATCTCACCAGATGCTTTTGCTTCTTCACATAGTCCTTCAAAAATTTTCTGAAAAGTTAGGTTGTTATAAATTTCGTATTCTGTTTCAGAAATTTCAGGAAAAAAGAACACAAATTCCGCATCAGTAAGCTTCATCTCGTTGGACTCTTCTCCTACACTCAACAAAAATGAAGCATAGCTATCTAAAAATTTTGGATAATCTTTTTCTTCTTGAAACCAATTATAAATTTGAGCTAGCTTATTTTTAAATGTTTGGTTGTTGTCCCACTTCTGAATTTGCAGAGTGATTTTGATAGTAAAAATTCTTAAAAAATAGTTAAAAATATGTTCTTTGGTAGAAAAATAATTAAAAAACGTACCGCGTGAAATTTGAGCTTTTTGACAAATCTCATCTACAGTAATATCTCCAAAGTCTTTGTGTTCTAACAAATATTTAACAGAATTTAAAATAGTGGTGCGCGTTTTGACAAAATTAATCTTTCTAAGTGTAAAATGTGATAATACTTCGTACATAATTTTGATTCCTCACTTTTTAAAATAAAATATATTTTAGAGTATGGACAAAACTTTTATCCGATATACATTTTCAAAAAAAAAACTAACAGAGTGAACTGCTAGTTTTGCAAAAATTAAGCCCAATAATTTTTACCAAGATTGTGGTTTAATTCGTTGGATTGCTGGCTTTCTGCTTGTAATGCTTTTTGCAGAGCCACCAATTTTTCTTGATAGTTAGGGTTTAATACAAGATTAGACATTTCAAATGGATCAGAATTTAAGTCAAATAATTGTTTGGTTATTATTCCGTTGTATCTATGCTCAATATATTTAAAGCCATCCTTTGTAATGGCGCGTATTTTATCTGTATATGCAAGATATATCTGGTCGCGAGCGGCATCTTTGGTTCCTTTTATACATTCAGCAAAGCTCTGCCCTGTTACACTTGCTGGAATTTCTTGTTCCAAAAGATCGCACAAGGTTGGAAATATATCGAATAAATATACAAGCGCATCGGTTTTCATTCCGGCTTTGATTCCTGCTCCAGATATTAATAAAGGAACTCTCATCGAGTGATCATAAAGGCTCTGCTTTCCAAATAGCCCATGTTGCCCTAATGCAAGCCCATTGTCTCCGGCGTAAACGATAATTGTATTATCCTTTTCTCCGATTTCTTCTAATTTATCTAGGATGCGCCCGATTTGATAGTCGAGATGAGTTATCATTGCATAGTATTCTGCAATATGTTTTTGCGTATTAGCGAGCGTTCTCGGATACGGCGCTAATGTCTCGTCTCGACATTCCCAGTTTGCGTATTCGATAAAATGATAGCTCATAAAGTTTGGTGGTAATTTTATGTCTTCTGGATTATACATATTTAAAAATTCTTCTGGCATTGTACGCGGATCGTGTGGGGCCAAAAATGAAGTATACGCAAAGAATGGTTTATCGTGCTTTTGATCCAAAAACTTAATTACACTTTCTGCTATAACGTCGGTTGAATGTTCGCCCGCTCTCATATATTCGCCCGCAGTTTTCTTTACCTCGTTCGAATGGTTTTGGTCAACGCATTTTCTAATGACTTTGTTATATTCTGCAGAAGAATCGTAATGATAAAATGGTACGGCCCAGTGGTCGCTCATTCCACCAAAAAATATACTATCGCCTTGATCAAAACTTCGGTTAAATGATTTTTTGCCGTTATGCCATTTGCCCGTTCCAAATGTATCGTAGCCTCTCGCTTTAAAAAATTCGCCCATTAGAGTGTGGTCGTCGGGGATTTGTTGCCCTAGGTCATCTAACTTAAATAACGATCTGCCTGTATTCAGCATAGCTCTAGATGCCATACATACGGCTCCGCAAGTGCCTCCTTGGATATGCGCGTGAGTAAAAGCTGTCCCCGATGCTACTAGTCTATCTAAATTGGGTGTTATGATTTCGTCGTTGTTAAGTGCATTGATCGTGTTAAATCTCTGGTCATCTGCAAATAAAATTAAAACGTTTGGTGCTTTCATAAAATCCTCCTTAAAAAATAGTATTGTATTTATATCATACAAGAAGTTTGATAATATTGCAACGCTAAATGAAGATAAATTATAAAATGCTGTCTAATATTATGCTAGTTGTGATTCCTACACAATTTGATATTTTACACGAAAGAAAACGTTTGCGTCACTGTTCAATACAATTAAGAGTTCATCGACAGAATATCACGCTTAAATATTTTTTGCGGCAACAAGAGAATATTTTCATGAAACTTCTCTTTGTGAACAAAATTTTAAAAAATATAGGCATACACAAAAAATATTACAAGCGGAAGACAAATTATGTCAAGGAAGAAATAATTGTTGCTTTTATTGCCAAAATATGATATTCTTTTTGAAGTTATTACAAAATGAATTATTTAGAAATATAACAAATATAGAGAGGAAGAATAGCATGAGTAAAATAATGAAAAGACGAATGGCAGAATGCTTGGCACTATCTGTTGGACTATCTGTTATGGGGATGACTCCATCAAGCATTTATGCAGCAGAAACAAAAGAAAAAGTGGCGCTGATCGATATCAATCAACATTGGGCATATGATAGTATCGAAACTCTCATTGAGGCAGGAGTTTTAACTGGATATTCAGACGGAACCTTTCGCCCTAATGCCAACATAACAAGAGCTGAAATGGCGGTGTGTTTACAAAATATATTTGGTTTTAAGCAAACTAATAGCGAAGTATTTAATGATCTAGATTATAGTAAAAATGTAAATGGCTCGTATAATGACTGGGCCACTGATTCTATATTGGCCGTAAGCGATATAATGAATCACGATGGTTTAGCGTTTAGATCAGACGAGTATGCTACCAGGGAAGAAGTTGCCTATGCTATCGCAAATGCATTTAGCTTGGCAGAAAATGGTAATGTACAAAACTTAGAAAAATTGTTTTCTGATAGCAACGAAATTGCGCCCTGGGCAAAGCAAGCTATTAATCAGCTGGTATCAAAACAATATTTGAGCGGTAGACCAGACGGAACATTTGATCCCAAAGGGCATATTTCTCGTGGAGAACTCGCAAGCATCTTAGATAGGATTGCCGTTGAAGTAGTTGCCAATAATGGGGTACATAAGTTAGGTAGAGTTGCGGGCAATGTTGTAATATCCGCAATGGGCAACACGGGCCTACAAGATACTGTAATCATTGGAAATCTATATATTCCTGCTGGCGTTGGGAATGGCCAAATCTTTCTAGATAATGTGGAAGTTCGCGGTACAGTATTTTTTGAAGGAGGTAATTTGATATTAGAAAATACTAAAATAGAAACGCTAATTGTTAATAATGAAGATACCACTATAAAAGGAAATTTTAAATCTGAAGTTGAAGTTGCAGATATTAGAACTGCCGCAAATATCGATGGGCAAATGAGTATTCACACTGTTGTTGCAAAGTCTGATCATATAGATATAGAAGATGTGCCGTTTAAAGTTACTCTCGAAGATGCGTACAAAATTGTTGTTGCAGATCAGCAATTATACGAAGATGATATCGATAGCGATGGCAGAATTATTTTCGACGAATATTATCCAGAGGTCGAAACAGTTGTGGAAACTGTAACTGTTGAGCCCGAATATTCTAATCTTGATACCAAGGTGGAGGAAAATGGCGATATAACTATTTCTAACATGGCCAGAAATGCGTCATCAAATTTTAAATATGCATTGGCTCAGCCCGACCAAGATGTTGAGGATCTATATTTTTTACCCCTCATTCAAGGAAAAATTTCATACCAAGATATGATAATGAATTATGCTGCAGGTGAATATGTACTGGTAATTCAAGAAAATTTAATTGCAGACGGAGATCAAGCGATAAACTATAACGCATACACCAAAGTTCCGATTGCGCTAATTGAAGCACCAATTCTAACAACCACTGCAAACGACGGGGTCAATGCTGTTAATATTAAATTAAATCGAGGTATAATCGTAAGCTTTGACGACATAGCCTGTACAATAAATAATGCGACAGTGCCCTTCACTCAAACTGCCATAGATGAGGGCGGAAATCTAACTCTAACTGCAAGTTTAAATTCTGTTTCTGACGCAGATTTATTTTCTGCTACCATAAATTATCCTTCACAATATTATAATGGTCGCGAGAATGTAACGGTGGTGGCCCCAAATACATTTCAAGCAAATGCATCGTTTGAACAAGCTCCAACTCCATCTCTTGCTGTTGTGAATACAAATGATATCACTACAGTTACAGTTGCGATACCACGATCAAAATGGCAAGAAAATTATAAAATGAGCCTCGATGCTGTTAGGCTTCTTAATATCAATCCTGAAGTGGAAACTGTTCCAGGATACCTAGATTTAACTGCAGAATTTAGAAAGGCGTACCATGAAAATCCTGACGCAAACACAATTTCTGTTGTAGTAAGTCAAGCTAGGTTGGACATGCTTCCTACCACTCAAATCAACAACGATATATATGAAGATGGACTTTGCGCCACTGTTTCTGGTCAATCTAGCTTTGTATTACATGGCACTGCTCAGGCGATGGCCAAGCTCAACCCAACTACTGCAAATCCAAATGTCATTCACAACGTAAATCTGGGTACGGCAAAGTCTGGCAAGATGCTAGTTACTGCCAATATCGATACGATCGCAATCGGAAATCCATATTACGTTGAAGTTTCGTTGCTAAATGAATTAGACGGCAAATTTACCAGAGAAATTCCAATTTATGCCGCAGAAATGGAAAATGGCGCTATCGCAAAAGAAATTGATGTTAACGATTTGGGATGGAAGCTGGTTGCCGGAGATGAAGTATGCGTCGCAGTTATTAGTAGCATAGACCCAGAAATAAGAGTAGATTCGAAGACGGTTACCATCGACGAGCTGGATGCGTTCGATCTTAACTATGACATCGCAACAAAATCGCTAACCGTTACAGCTCAGTCGCTAGAAGAGCTGCTTGTAACAGCAAAGTTAATTGATTTAGAAGGAATCAATATGCTCTTTCCCGCAAATCTAACCAAAATAGATGACAATAAGGCCACAATAACAATACCGGTAGATGTTAGACCAGGAGATTGCTTCGAAGTTTCGCTTGCCCTTGCGCGGCCAGTTTGGCATACCCTTGGTGTGTCGGCTCAAAAAATGGTAACCGTTCCTCCTATTGCAGATATGGTCGATATTGATGCGTCTGGAAATATGGTCATAGAAGTAACCAACGCCACCGTTTCAGAAATTCGCAGCGGTGAAGTAAAAGTGCAATTTGATATCACATATAAAAATGGAACCGTCGTGAATCTACCGATAGATCCCCAAGATAATTATGTAAGCTTAAGCGAGACCGAAGATGGTGACTCAATAATGCGAGTTTCTCTTGAGGCAATTGGCGAATATTTAGACGATACCAATGTTTCTATGATTGATGTCTCTATTACTGGTATCGCAAATTCTTTGGCGGCTAAATCGGGCTTTCCGTTTGCATTGCATCGGGCAGAGGTTTTAGATGTGATAGTAGAAGCAGATGGTACTATTACTATTGATGCCGCAAACAATATAAACACAAACGACGTTTTTGCAGAAATAATTTTTACTGATACTGCGGGCAACGAGCTTGAGACTTTTGCGGTATCTGAGATTAATGAAAAAACAAAACTCTGGCAACAACTTTGCCGAGATAAGTAATCAAGCTACAACCGTAACTGCAACTTTATATGGAAAAGACTGGAAAATACTGCCATCAGCTAAATATGAGGTATATGTAGAGCCTATAACAATGGTCGCAAAAGCAGATGAGGCAAAAACGGTGGTATCCCTCAGAAATGCTGACAAATATTTGGACTCTGAAACAGCTCTGCTAAAAGATGACTATAAGCTGACTATAAATGATATGGAAATTGACACAGCTGCCTGGACTATTAACGGATCAGAAGCGACGCAAGTCATACCTTTTGGCGAAATCGTCAATGCCGGAATTATGGATACAGATATAATAGTGGCAATGGAGAGCTTAGAAAATACTTGGATCGAGCAAAAAGCGGTTCAGGCCATAGAGCTGACAATGGATGATACAAATATCAAATTTGACTATCCGGAGACAGACGATGTTATACAAATAAGATTGATTGATGGAAAAGAAAATCGAAATACTATTAGCTTATCAAGAAAAAAGATAGTACAGTCGTCAGTAGTTGGAGGTTCGGTTACGAAATATATTCTAAATGGAGTAGTGTCAACTATACTGCAGAAACAAGGTTTAAAAATGGAAGAAGATGGCAAGGATATGGTAATAACGGTTCCGTCTGCTTTATTCCCAAAAGGAAACGATGACTATAAGTTACAAATGTATTTGGAGGTAGACGAAAAAAATTATTATAAAGAACAAGGATCTGGGGAACTTCCGTTAATAAGAATTGATCCTGATCAGAACCAAATAATAGCGGATAAGGCCAATCGCTTTGCTAGGATATGGGACGACGAGAACCAAAAACTATGCGACGACGTTAAAATAATTGATATGAACACGCAAGAGGAAATTACTGGATGGAAAAACTTAAGTAACATTAGAATTTATACAGATCGTCCGCATAATTTGACTGCTGTAGAACTAATAGATAAGCGCAATATTTTGGCTTCGAGGAGCGACGAAGAATTGGCGAAAGCATCATACAACCTCTCATGGGCACAAGGAATTAACGAGCAGATTATCGCAGTTCGGGTAGCTGATGCCTACGAAAATGCCGGATCGCTCGAAGCAAATCTCAACGTGACAGCAACAGTGGATGGATCAAATGCTATTGCTATAATAAAAGATGGCGCACCGGTGGCTGGTGTAACAATCAAAAAGGATGCGGCCGACGATGCGATCCTCACTTTCGATCGTGCAGAGCTCGGGATTACGGATGTTACTCGACCAATTAATATCGCAGCAAACCAAGCTGTAACAGTATCGCTTACTACAGCCGATGGTGACGAAATCTCTACTATCGCTCAAGAAATTTCTCAACTACCTGCACCAGAAGTCGCGGCCGTTGGAGATGATGTAACGGTAACATTGCCATCAACTTTGGCCACAGCATTGGCAGATAGCAAAATGGTTGCATACTACAGCGTCAATGCTCAGCCAGGAAAAGCTACCAGATGGGAATCAATCGATGCGAACGAATGGAATACAACGGGCCGGAAATGTAGTTGCGACAATAGCCGATGTTGCAGCTAATGATGACTACTGTTGATGTAGCCATATTTGATCTAAAAAATTGGTATAATTTGTCTAGTAGAGCTAGTTTTGTGATGCCAGAAAAAGAAGGCATACAACCTCTCATGGGCACAAGGAATTAACGAGCAGATTATCGCAGTTCGGGTGGCTGATGCCTACGAAAATGCCGGATCGCTCGAAGCAAATCTCAACGTGACAGCAACAGTGGATGGAACAAATGCTATTGCTATAATAAAAGATGGTGCACCGGTGGCTGGTGTAACAATCAAAAAAGATGCCGCCGACGATGCGATCCTCACTTTCGATCGTGCAGAGCTCGGGATCACGGATGTTACTCGACCAATTAATATCGCAGCAAACCGAGCTGTAACAGTATCGCTTACTACAGCCGATGGTGATGAAATCTCTACTATCGCTCAAGAAATTTCTCAACTACCTAAGCCAGAAATCGCGGCCGTTGGAGATGATGTAACAGTAACATTGCCATCAACTTTGGCCACAGCATTGGCGGAAGCAAAATGGTTGCATACTACAGCGTCGATGCTCAGCCAGGAAAAGCTACCAGATGGGAATCAATCGATGCGAACGAATGGAATACAACGGGCGGAAATGTAGTTGCGACAATAGCCGATGTTGCAGCTGATGCTACTGTTGATGTAGCCATATTTGATCTTAAAAATTGGTATAATTTGTCTAGTAGGGCTAGTTTTGTGATGCCAGAAAAAGAAGCATACAACCTCTCATGGGCACAAGGAATTAACGAGCAGATTATCGCAGTTCGGGTGGCTGACGCCTATGAAAATGCCGGATCGCTCGAAGCAAATCTCAACGTGACAGCAACAGTGGATGGAACAAATGCTATTGCTATAATAAAAGATGGCGCACCGGTGGCTGGTGTAACAATCAAAAAGGATGCCGCCGACGATGCGATCCTCACTTTCGATCGTGCAGAGCTCGGAATTACGGATGTTACTCGACCAATCAATATCGCAGCAAACCGGGCTGTAACAGTATCGCTTACTACAGCCGATGGTGATGAAATCTCTACTATCGCTCAAGAAATTTCTCAACTACCTGCACCAGAAGTCGCGGCCGTTGGAGATGATGTAACAGTAACATTGCCATCAACTTTGGCCACAGCATTGGCAGAAAGCAAAATGGTTGCATACTACAGCGTCGATGCCCAGCCAGGAAAAGCTACCAGATGGGAATCAATCGATGCGAACGAATGGAATACAACGGGCGGAAATGTAGTTGCGACAATAGCCGATGTTGCAGCTGATGCTACTGTTGATGTAGCCATATTTGATCTTAAAAATTGGTATAATTTGTCTAGTAGAGCTAGTTTTGTGATGCCAGAAAAAGAGGCATACAACCTCTCATGGGCACAAGGAATTAACGAGCAGATTATCGCAGTTCGGGTAGCTGATGCCTATGAAAATGCCGGATCGCTCGAAGCAAATCTCAACGTGACAGCAACAGTGGATGGATCAAATGCTATTGCTATAATAAAAGATGGCGCACCGGTGGCTGGTGTAACAATCAAAAAGGATGCCGCCGACGATGCGATCCTCACTTTCGATCGTGCAGAGCTCGGGATCACGGATGTTACTCGACCAATTAATATCGCAGCAAACCGAGCTGTAACAGTATCGCTTGCTACAGCCGATGGTGATGAAATCTCTACTATCGCTCAAGAAATTTCTCAACTACCTGCACCAGAAGTCGCTGCCGTTGGAGATGATGTAACAGTAACATTGCCATCAACTTTGGCCACAGCATTGGCAGAAAGCAAAATGGTTGCATACTACAGCGTCAATGCCCAGCCAGGAAAAGCTACCAGATGGGAATCAATCGATGCGAACGAATGGAATACAACGGCCGGAAATGTAGTTGCGACAATAGCCGGCATTGC
Organism: Candidatus Epulonipiscium viviparus; assembly: GCF_030708075.1. Lineage (GTDB taxonomy): Bacteria > Bacillota > Clostridia > Lachnospirales > Cellulosilyticaceae > Epulonipiscioides > Epulonipiscioides viviparus. Next base: position 3,076,432 of record NZ_CP117982.1, read on the forward strand.
AGCTGATACTACTGTTGATGTAGCCATATTTGATCTAAAAAATTGGTATAATTTGTCTAGTAGGGCTAGTTTTGTGATGCCAGAAAAAGAGGCATACAACCTCTCATGGGCACAAGGAATTAAACGAGCAGATTATCGCAGTTCGGGTGGCTGATGCCTACGAAAATGCCGGATCACTCGAAGCAAGTCTCAACGTGACAGCAACAGTGGATGGAACCAATGCTATTGCTATAATAAAAGATGGCGCACCGGTGGCTGGTGTAACAATCAAAAAGGATGCGGCCGACGATGCGATTCTAACTTTCGATCGTGCAGAGCTCGGGATTACGGATGTTACCCGACCAATTAATATTGCAGCAAACCAAGCTGTAACAGTATCGCTTACTACAGCCGATGGTGATGCAATCTCTACTATCGCTCAAGAAATTTCTCAACTACCTAAGCCAGAAGTCGCGGCCGTTGGAGATGATGTAACAGTAACATTGCCATCAACTTTGGCCACAGCATTGGCGGATAGCAAAATGGTTGCATACTACAGCGTCGATGCCCAGCCAGGAAAAGCTACCAGATGGGAATCAATCGATGCGAACGAATGGAATACAACGGGCGGAAATGTAGTTGCGACAATAGCCGATGTTGCAGCTGATACTACCGTTGATGTAGCCATATTTGATCTTAAAAATTGGTATAATTTGTCTAGTAGAGCTAGTTTTGTGATGCCAGAAAAAGAAGCGTACAACCTCTCATGGGCACAAGGAATTAACGAGCAGATTATCGCAGTTCGGGTAGCCGATGCCTACGAAAATGCCGGATCACTCGAAGCAAATCTCAACGTGACAGCAACAGTGGATGGATCAAATGTTATTGCTATAATAAAAGATGGCGCACCGGTGGCTGGTGTAACAATCAAAAAGGATGCCGCCGACGATGCGATCCTCACTTTCGATCGTGCAGAGCTCGGAATTACGGATGTTACTCGACCAATCAATATCGCAGCAAACCAAGCTGTAACAGTAGCGCTTACTACAGCCGATGGTGATGAAATCTCTACTATCGCTCAAGAAATTTCTCAACTACCTAAGCCAGAAATCGCGGCTGTTGGAGATGATGTAACAGTAACATTGCCATCAACTTTGGCCACAGCATTGGCGGATAGCAAAATGGTTGCATACTACAGCGTCAATGCTCAGCCAGGAAAAGCTACCAGATGGGAATCAATCGATGCGAACGAATGGAATACAACGGCCGGAAATGTAGTTGCGACAATAGCCGATGTTGCAGCTGATGTTACTGTTGATGTAGCCATATTTGATCTTAAAAATTGGTATAATTTGTCTAGTAGGGCTAGTTTTGTGATGCCAGAAAAAGAGGCATACAACCTCTCATGGGCACAAGGAATTAACGAGCAGATTATCGCAGTTCGGGTGGCTGACGCCTACGAAAATGCCGGATCGCTCGAAGCAAGTCTCAACGTGACAGCAACAGTGGATGGATCAAACGCTATTGCTATAATAAAAGATGGCACACCGGTGGCTGGTGTAACAATCAAAAAGGATGCGGCCGACGATGCGATCCTCACTTTCGATCGTGCAGAGCTCGGAATTACGGATGTGACGCGACCAATTAATATCGCAGCCAATCGAGCTGTAACAGTATCGCTTACTACAGCCGATGGTGACGAAATCTCTACTATCGCTCAAGAAATTTCTCAACTACCTGCACCAGAAATCGCGGCCGTTGGAGATGATGTAACAGTAACATTGCCATCAACTTTGGCCACAGCATTGGCGGATAGCAAAATGGTTGCATACTACAGCGTCAATGCTCAGCCAGGAAAAGCTACCAGATGGGAATCAATCGATGCGAACGAATGGAATACAACGGCCGGAAATGCGGTTGCGACAATAGCCGGCATTGCAGCTGATGCTACTGTTGATGTAGCCATATTTGATCTTAAAAATTGGTATAATTTGTCTAGTAGGGCTAGTTTTGTGATGCCAGAAAAAGAGGCATACAACCTCTCATGGGCACAAGGAATTAACGAGCAGATTATCGCAGTTCGGGTGGCTGATGCCTATGAAAATGCCGGATCGCTCGAAGCAAATCTCAACGTGACAGCAACAGTGGATGGATCAAACGCTATTGCTATAATAAAAGATGGCGCACCGGTGGCTGGTGTAACAATCAAAAAGGATGCGGCCGACGATGTGATCCTCACTTTTGATCGTGCAGAGCTCGGGATCACGGATGTTACTCGACCAATCAATATCGCAGCAAACCGAGCTGTAACAGTATCGCTTACTACAGCCGATGGTGATGCAATCTCTACTATCACTCAAGAAATTTCTCAACTACCTGCACCAGAAGTCGCGGCCGTTGGAGATGATGTAACAGTAACATTGCCATCAACTTTGGCCACAGCATTGGCGGATAGCAAAATGGTTGCATACTACAGCGTCGATGCTCAGCCAGGAAAAGCTACCAGATGGGAATCAATCGATGCGAACGAGTGGAATACAACGGGCGGAAATGCGGTTGCGACAATAGCCGATGTTGCAGCTGATGTTACTGTTGATGTAGCCATATTTGATCTTAAAAATTGGTATAATTTGTCTAGTAGGGCTAGTTTTGTGATGCCAGAAAAAGAATCATACAACCTCTCATGGGCACAAGGAATTAACGAGCAGATTATCGCAGTTCGGGTAGCTGATGCCTATGAAAATGCCGGATCGCTCGAAGCAAATCTCAACGTGACAGCAACAGTGGATGGAACAAATGCTATTGCTATAATAAAAGATGGCGCACCGGTGGCTGGTGTAACAATCAAAAAGGATGCGGCCGACGATGCGATCCTCACTTTCGATCGTGCAGAGCTCGGGATCACGGATGCTATGCGACCAGTCAATACAACAGCAAATCGAATGATAGCGATAGCGCTTACTACAGCCGATGGGGACGAACTCGCGACTATTACTCAGGAAGTTGCCCAATTGCCTGAACCGATAATCGCAACTTCGGGGGACGATGTGACTATTACTTTGTTGCCGTCTCCGGGCGAAAACGCAAATGACACGCTTGCCGATTTGGCGGAGGGCACTCTTGTTACTTATTATAGCGTGAACTCACGGCCGTTTAGAAATGTCAAGTGGGCGGCGATTGACGCTAGTGCTTGGAGTATTGTGGACGGAAAGCTTTGGACTACGATAGCTGATGCGGCGACGAACAATGGGAATATAGTTGATGTCATTATGTTTGATCTTAAGAATTGGTATAAATTGTCAATTACGACTAGTTTTGAGATCCCAGAACAAAATGAATTTGCTCTCAGATGGGGGCAAGGCGAGGACGAGAATACGGTCGCAGTGCGGGCGACAGGCGCGTATGCAGATGATGGGGCTCTCAAATCTAAACTCGGATTGTTTGCGACTGGGGCAACGAAGAAAATTTCATTAGTATCAGAGGGAATTGCTGAGGAGGGGGTTACCATAAAAAAAGAAGCGGACGATGCTATTATCACGTTTGATAGAGAAATACTGAACATAGCGGATTTCGAAAGACCAGAGACGATTTCAAACCAAACTGTAACGCTGGTTTTAACAGACTCTAATCACAACGAATTATCTACAATTACTAAGGTGGTTGCGCCTTTACCTGTTCCAGAAATTACAGCATCGGGGGCTGATGTAGTTGTAACTTCCAAAATTAATATTGATGACTTGCAGAGTGGGAATGTTGTGGCGTACTACAAATTTAATAACGCTGTATGGAAGGCAATGAAGGCCAGCTCCTGGAAGATTCTTGATGGAAAGGCTCGGGCAACAATTGAGAATGCGCCGGCCAACGCAACGGTTGACGTCGCTATGTTTGATACACAAAATTGGCACAACTTGTCTAGCAGAGCTAGCTTTGTGACTCCAGATATGAGCGCGTTCGCATTGGAATGGGCTGATGTGGCAGCGGAGGAGAATCACTTATATATTAGAGTTGCCAATGGATTTAAAGAACAGAACACTCTGAAAAACAATCTTACATTGCTAGTGGATGATACGAAAGTTGTGGATGGTGGAGTTGCAGCGGAGGGTATCGAGATTACCGATGATACATATGATGCGATAGTGAAGATTCCGTTTGGCGCAGTGGGGCTTTCGCAAGAGGGCGTGGCATATGACGCGACGGGTGTCGTTGTTGATGTTAGGTTACAAGGAGCTGCAGATGAAATAAAAATTAGTAAACAAATTGTGAGGCCAACGTTAATTTTAGAGGGCAATGAACTCGTGTTGGAAGTGGATGGCGCGGTCGATACAAATCAGTTGGATGTGAACAAAATGAGGTTTGGCAACGCAGAAGCAGTTATGTCTCGCGCTATTGCAATGGCAACGATGAAGACGGAGGTTGAGGTGGATGACTTGACTTGGGTTGTTGCGGGCGACAAGAAGAGGGCAACGATCGTGGATGAGCAAAGCTATAGAGATCATTTTGCCGGTGGCTTAAACAATGTTGAAGTTTTGGTATCTGACAGAAGTTGGTTTAACGTGATTAGCGTATCGAACGCTGTGGACATGCCAGCATTGGAAGAGCCGGAGGAAGGACTGTTTGCCAAGTTTGTGGACAGCGAAGATGCAAAAACAGAAGTTGCGATAGAAATCCCTGCGTTCTGCGTGGATGGAGCAGCCTTTGTGCCAGGATACAGTTTGAGGATTGGTAAAGTGAAGGGGTTGGATGTCGAAACGGAAACTGTTGTTACCACTACCGCGAAATCGGGAGCAATCGTGGTGACTATATTGCCAAAACCTGGAAATCCCGACAAAGCGATTGTGACATTTGCCGCCAGCGATTTGGGAGATTTGGCCGAGGTCACTGCAATTACGGCGAGTATGCATTATGGTAACGAAGATTCTTCAGTCGCGCGACAGGCTATTACGGCGGCACCGGCAGTGGCTATAGATTTGGATCATGCTGATAGGGCAACGATGAAGTTGGTAGCAGACTCTATAACTGACGGAACTGTTGCGGTGAGATTGGCTGGAGATGATCAGGTGCTTGCAGAACTTGTGGATGGAGTGGCACTCATCGAAATTCCAGAGGAATGGGTCGGCGAAGCGGGAGATTCTATCAGCGCGACAACGATGGGGAACAAGTGGCATATCACCGATACAATATCAGAAAACTTGGGAGAGGTAAATCAGTTGGCGGCTCCCGAGATGACATTGATCGATTATGATAAACGACAAGTTTTGATCATGCTAGATAGAAATGATGTAATAGAAAATAACAAGATTCGCGACGGCATAAAAGTAAGTTACACAACTGCAACTAGAAATTCTAGATCGGCAACCGACATTACGGAAATGTTTGGGAATGGGGTTAATGCGGTAGTAACGGCACCTGATGAAGCATTACTATATACGGTAACTGTGGAAGATACGCACAACTGGCTCAATAAAGCTGGCTCGAGCACACTTGCCATCGTGGATGAGTCAGCTGCAGATGATAAATATGAGTTGAAGTGGAAAGAGGATGGGGGGAACATAGCGGTTACAATTTCCAATGTACTAAAAGACAACAGCAGTACAGAGCTAAAAGATGGGCTATCTGTGAAAATTTTACGAGGGGTATCAACTGTTTTGGAAGTGGAGCCAACCATTAAAAATGATGGCGCGGGCAATGCGGTTATGTCTTTTGCGGCAGAGGATTTATATGACAGTTTGGCAGTGGGCAATGTGATCTCTGTTGCGCTATATCAAGAAGATACAAAGGATCCGATTGCATTGATTTTGCAAGAAGTTTTTGAATCGCCGAGCATCGTAATTGATAACGCAAAAACGACCAACGATACGATACATTTCAAAATTCCTGGAGCGCATCGAGCGGTGCTTGCAAATATGGAAGAAATAAATTACGCCGACTTTGCGGTTGAGCTACATTTATTGACGCAGCAAGGGGAAACGGTGGATGTAATAAAAACAGATTTAGAGGACATATTGGAGAACGGCGCGAGCTTTGGAGAAGATTCAGAATGGGAAGCGGCAATGGATAATACGATCAAAGCCGTCGTATCGTATGACGCATGGAATGTATTACCAGCACAAACCGATATCGGAGAGATCTCGCAATTTGTAGCACCAGAGCTGATATTAGCCGGCAGGGAGGTGCGCATTAGCATAGACAGTAATGATTACAAAAAGGATGGAGTAAAACTCGCTGTAACTTATACTCCATATAGCGCATCAGCTGCAGAAACATTAGTAGTTCCGGTAGATGAAATAGATTGGATAGAATCTACAAGAGGGGGCAAGGAAGATGCCATTCTCAGCGAAGTTGTCGAACTTGCCAATGCAACAAACATTAGCGTCACGATTGATGATAACAATTGGTTGAACAAAGCAAATACATCGAAAACTTTGGCAAAAGGCCCAATAAAAGAGCTATTAACATTTGGATGGGGAGCAGTCGCAAATACTATCGCAGTGGAGGCGACAAACGCATACGAAACAAGTGGGCAATTAAAAGAGGGGATCGAGATAGTTGCCACGACATTTGATGAGTCGGGCGAGACGATAGCAGTGTTGAGTACAGCAAACGGCGACTTTGCGACAGAAGCCACTCCAAAAGAAGGGGAGCCAACTACAGCGATAATTACTTTTGACGCAAAAGACTTGGGCGATCTAAAAGTTGGAAACAAAGTTAGAGTGGTGGTCTGTCATGAGGATTCGTACGTAACAGACAACGAGGACGATGCGGACAATTGGATAGAGCAAGAGATTTACGCGGCACCTATAATGAGCCAACTAAACGATGCTGTTAGCAAAATTACATTTGACCTAGCCAAAGTTGCAAATGTAGATTATGGCAATTTGCGAGCAGAGCTAACGCTGGATGGTGTGAATAAAGTGGTAGCAACAGAGGAAGAGCTGCTGAATGGGATAGCACCGTCGGAGTGGTCGGATACAGGAACTATTTTAGCGAAAGTGGTTAGTGATAAGTGGTATATTGCAGAACAAACGACAGCGGAAGATGTAGGGTATACAATTAAGTTTCCGACTCCAAAGATATTTGTGGATGGGGACGAAATTACGGTTACGCTAAATAAGATCGTAGCTTTTGATCAAGATAACATCTTAACGTTGTGGAATGAAAAAACGCAGCAGTTGAAAGATACTGTGGTCGTTGAATATGTCACATCTCAAGGAATTTTGAAGACCCCTTCGAGGTTAGAGGATTTTGAAGACGGCGGAACTATCAAAGCTACATTTAAACTGGACGATAGCTCGGCAACAGCAATTACGGTTCGAGTATATGATAGCGGTTACTGGACGCATCGACCTAGCTCGGCAACAGCGCAGCTTAAAGATGCTCCACCGGCAGCGGGTCCGGTAGTGACAACTGCGAAAGAAACCGAGAAGGCGATTGAATTGGTGATAGAAAATTTAACTGCAAATCATAGGCTATATTATAGAAAGCAAGGTTCTAGCGAGAGATTCGAAGTAGCAGCCGGAAATGTAACATTGACGGTAGATGATTTGGAAAAATTAGGATTAATCGCAGGAGATCGCATAGAAGTGGTTGTAGATGATGGAAATACGACAGAGGTTCTGTATACTTCTAAAGCGCAAGTGAGAGAATTGGCAGCAAAACCGACTCTTGCAAACAAAAATGGGGCTGTTATAATTTACCTACCGGTTGATGCTGGCATATGGAATGCGGATGGCACAGTAAGAGGAGGCGAGGTAGAGGCAAAAATAGAGGCGACTATATCAACGGCTCTTGCGGCATACCTGAGCACCTATTTTTCATTGCCTTCAAATGTAATCACGACGGATTTGCCGTTAGACGGTAGATGGACAATGGAGAATGGCAAGATGGCATGGACAATACCGGAAACATATCTAAGAGACCGCGAAAAAGTGGCAGTAATTTTTGACGATGTAGATAACTGGATGACGGCTTCTGTAAAGTCAAATCAATTGGAAACAGGGGCAAGCGGTTTGGACGATGTGTCAATAGATAATGTAATAGCAGATGAAGAGGGGATTAGCTTTGACATTGCAAATGCCGATGATATGAACATCTATATGCGAAAAAATTCTGGAGATTTAGTGAAAGTTGCAAAGATCTATAACGCGGTGAACGTAACTGCAAAAGAGTTAGAAGCTCTGGAGTTGGAAGCGGGTGACAGGGTTGAATTTTTGGTTGCAGACGAAGATGACGCGCGAGTGATATATACTTCTCCTGAAGTTGAGGCATTTCCGATACCTAAATTGGAAACGAGAGGCGACACGATGGTAGTATCACTTCCGGTAACAGCAGATTTGTGGAATGCAAGCGGCGAGATATCTGATGATGTGAAAGCAACTATTTCGTCTACATTGAATTGGTATATTGTGGCAAATTCGGGAACATCCACACCGTTACCGTTGGACGGAGAGTGGACCAGAGAAGGAAGCGACATGATATGGACTATTCCGGCCGCATATGTTCGAGAAGGATATAAGATAGTAGTAACTTTTGATGATCTGAGCTGGATGGTCGCATCGACAAGATCGAATGAGGAGACAGCTCCGAGCGGAAAAGTGGAACCAGAGGAGACTCAACTGGCCGTGAAATGGGTTAAGGAAGTGGTAGATGACGAAGTATCGGTGAAAGTGAGTGGCGCATATGAAAATGATGCGATAAAGCCGAATTTAAAATTGGTGCTGAAAAAAATCTTTGCCGATGGGACTAACAAATACATTCCGATAACAGATGATCTGGCGCAAGAAGCAAACTTAAAAATAACGAGAGAAGGAAACACAGCAGTAGTAACGATGGATGCGTATGACCGCTTGGAAATAGTGGGTGGCGAGACTGCATTTGTAATACAGCTATTGAACGCGTTTAATGAGATGGTTAGCGAAGATACCTTTACGATGGTAGATATTATAGCATCGATGAGCAGGTCTCGAGCAGCAGCAGTGGCGACGGATGTAAAAGTTGAAGCAAAAGACGGTGGACTGCAATTTACATTGCCAGAAGATAAGATAGAGAAAAACACAAAGATATCGTATGGAAAGAGAGAAGACAGTGACATTTCCACAACGATAAAAGCTGGAGATCTAAACTTGGAAGAAAATGTAGTTTATATTAATGCGGCACAAATCGAGGCGCTCCAGTTGAAAGCAAACGAAGTAATTGTGGTAAGTATAGATTATGACGGAGCTTGGTATACTGCAAGTGAAGTGGTAGAAACCAAAGGAGTACAGCAGTTATCGGCACCGGAGCTATATAAAACTACATCCGGAGACCTGGTAATTATTCTGGATAAGATTCAGGACGGAATAGATATATGGAACGGTGTGGACGGCATAAATGACAAAATAGTAGTAACATATGAATTTGACCCTGGCTATACGGTAACTGCAGCGACGGGAAAAGAACTGGAGTGGGCAATAACTGCAGATGGCGAGCATATTAGGGCAGAAATCGAGCTAGCCGATCTTAAGGGACACAAAGAAATAGAAGTTACAATAGCGGCTGTGAATAATGCGTTAATTGAGAGTGCATCGGTGAGGAAAAATTTTGCAAATATCAGTATAGAAACCGATCCGGATATTAAGATAGAGGGAGAGATTGAATTCGAATGGGCTACCGATCCAAACTTCGCATCTTCGGAGTATGTTACAGTAAAAATACCAGACGGGTTTAACGCGTATACGAAAAAGCTAAATAATATGAAGATAGAGCTATCAAAAGGAGCGGTAGATCATTATACAACAGAAATAGTTTCTAACTTTAGAGAACTTAATACCAAAGACAAGAGGGTCGAAATAGTGGTATCGGAAGATCCCAAAACTGCGGGGACAGCGCTGGTAACATTTAGAGCTGCGGAGCTAGGAATAACAGCAGAAGACGATGGAAAGTATGTAAACGCATTTTTGTATAATGGGCTGTATTCGGAAGAGTATGTAGATAAAATCAGTCGACAATTGAAAATGGACGCGAATACGACTGTGGAAATTGAACACGATAAGGACACCGCCAAAAACACTAGCCTGATGAAAATTATAGCAACATCGACCGACCCCGATGCGCAACATACGATACAATACAAAGTGAACAGACGCAGCGGAGAATCAACAGATTTGATAGACTATCCTGCAGCAGGCGTACCGATTCATTCGTTAAACTTAGAAGAAGGAGATACCGTCACCGCATATGCGATAAACAAATTTGTGGAAAACTGGTGGGAAGTAGCATCAGAAAAAACAACGGTAGCAGTAAAAAAAGTTGAGATTTATGCACGTGAAAATTATGATAAAGTGGAGTTAACGGTAACAGGAAAAGGGTTAACGCAAGAGTTGATAAATGGTCTGATTATTAAGTATACAGGACGAATAAACGGAGAAGAGAAAACGTATTTGTTTGATGAGGTCGAATTTGATGCGGTAAATAGCATGACAGCATACGGAACAATCGAGAAGGAAGTGTTTGAAAGCACGGGAATTGAGGGAAAAGATATTCCGTCGACATTTGAAGCAAGTAACGCCAGCTGGTTATTGGTATCGAACCCATCGAATAAAGTGCTGCTAGACATAGAAAAGGAAAAGATCAACGGATTTAAGATGACTATCAGCGAAGATCTCAAAGACATAATAATTAGCATTCCAGCAGGTGGAAATATCCGAGTAGATGCAGAGGGCAAGCTTAGCGAAACGTTTAAGATTTGGACCGAAGAAGACATGGTAGAAATAACGGATGATATATATATAAATTGGATAAATAATGGTAACGTAATAGAAGGGCGAATTGGGATAGAGGCGCTGGATAAGACGCTAAACGAGCAAAATGCTGGAGTGGTTGATAGAAGCATAGTATTACAATTAGGCGAGGACGATGATAAAAAAGTAGACGAAATGAGGAAACCGATTGTAGTACCGCCAGCACCAGGAGCGATATTTAGATCTGGAAGCATGAATATAACGAAGCCAAAAGAAGGAGACTTTGATATTGCAGGAATTACGTATACGATAGAATATGGAATAAAGGGAATTAATCTAGAAACAATCGATGGTAACATGGATGCATCTTCTAAATTATCGGGATGGCGCGAATTACCGTATGGCTTAAAGGTTGGAGACAGAGTAAATATAATTTTAAGCTCTAACTTGGGAGATAGTATAAACGAATTAGCAGTGCCGATGGTTTTTGAATCTGCACCAGCCGTGGAATTAGTTACACCAACATTAAAGTATAATGAGAACACAAAAAAAATTACAGTAGTTGCGGATACAAAAACAAAAGTAGAAGTAATAAAGGGAAATCTGCCAGGCGTAACATTGGATGAAAACAACGCATTTGAAGTAAACGAGAAAAAGGCAAAAGATGGCGATAAATATGCTGTAAGTGCAACATTGGGCGAAGAAGGACAAGATGTGCCATATATTAGCAAACCAGCGGAGCTTGCAATAAAAGAAGTGACCATAGAAAATATGGAATTTATACCACGAGAGCTAGCCACGATCGCAACATACGAAGAGTACGTTATTAAGGTAACACTAAGCGAGCCAGTAAATGCGGAAGAAGTGAAATTGACATGGCAATCAACAGCTTCAACAAGAGATAAAATTGATTTGCGTCGCGACCCGGGAGAAGCGATCACAAAAGTATTCTACGCAGAGGTACCGCATCTGACACTAGATGATAAGGACAGTAACATTGTAGTAAGCTTGGAGACAGCAACAAATAATAACCTCTCGACATATTATAAGACAGCCGTCGCGAGTTTAACTGATATCAATAAAACAAAAGCACAGCTTCCAGCGCCGTGGGTAGAAGTATCGGACTTGGGCATTGTGACAGTGGATACGCGAGAAATAGATGAAACAGGAGCAACATATGACGTATTTTATTACACAACGAATTCGCCATACGAGACAAAAATAAACGGTCCGATCGATGCGATGAAGTTGTATTTAAACGCTGGGGATAAAATGTTTATCGTGGCACGACCGAACGGAAATTCAATTAGCGATTATATAGCATCGGAATTAGTGGAATTGGAGAAATTGACAGCCCCTACTATTGCAGCAACACTGACAGGAAATAAAGAAGATAATGGAAAAATCAAAATAATTGAAGCCGATGAGGGTGATATAATCAAGTTTTATTTTACAGAAGATGTAGGTGGAGCAAAAATAAGGATAGATAATGTATTTCATACAACGGCGACAGATAAAGAAATCTATAGATATACCGCACCGATCAAGATCAACGATATGTTACCAATAGACTATGTGTATACGCAAAAGCTAGTAGCAATAGCGACAGGCAAAGAGGAAAAAGGTGGAGAGGAGTCAAAAGATCTGTATATTCCGGCCGTATCAGAAAAGACATTTGTGGCACCAGACTTGATGTTAGCAAAGCCGATAATAGAGCTCAATACTAAAGGGATTACGGTTGTTAACGATGAAATGTATAGCAAAGTGTATATCGCATATCAAGACGAACCGATTAGATTAGCGGATATAAACGATCCGAGTAAGTTATCAGGTTCTACAGAAAATAAACAACTAAAACGAGATGAGATATATGTATATTCAGTGAAAGGAGAAGAAGGGCTACAATTGCCAAATGACGCAGATATAATAGTAGAAATACAAGTGCTCGCCGTAAACGAGAACTATCAAAAACCTGCAATATCATCGAAGATATTGTATAAAGGCGACGTAAGAAATGCGAAACCTGTGGCAGTCGCAGCGCCGATGGCATATGTTGAAAAGGGTCAAATATTTTTTGAATGCTATACATTTAACGAAATAGCAGAAGATGAAGCCGAGATGAGTATAGAATATTCATTAGAAGAAGAGATATGGAACGAGATGGAAGAAAGCGGTGATGGATATAAGATACCGGAATATGATAAGGATAAAATACTAAATGAAGAAATAAAAGTAAGAGCAATACTAAAAAGAAACGGAGAGGAATATATCTCGAGGGAAATGGGTGCGAATGAATTTGCAACAGAAGTGTTAATAGCAATAGAAGAGATAGCGAAAGAGCCGGTTGTAGCAGAGACAGAAACCTGGGATATAGCTCAAGAGATAGATAAATTAGCAGATAGTATATTTGTAGCAGAAGAAGAAATAAAAATTGAAGAAGACGAGGCAGAAGAATATGCAGAAATAGAGGAAGAAATAGAGATAGGAGAATATATGGAAAATTATGATTCTTTAGAGGAAGAACTGGTGGCACTACATGAGGCATTAATAGCATTTAAAGAAGAAGCTGAAGATCTCGAAGATGATGTAATTGACCCAGAAATAGAAGAAGAAATAGAAGAAGAAATAGAAGAAGAAATAGAAATACCGGATTTGGACTTTAGCTTGCTATAAGAAAAAGATGCACAAAAAAAATAAGAGGGGCAAAAAGCCTCTCTATTTTTTGAATTTAAAAAATTTTGTCGCAACGGAGAGTTGCAACTCATTGATTGAAAAGGGGATGAATTAATGGCTAAGAAATATCAAAAGCAAATTGCTATTTTAGCAACAGGAGTTATTTCTATCGCATCTAATAATGTTATTGCTTCTAATATAGGTGATAGCCTAACATATGGCTACGCAAATACGTTACCCAATAACACTGCTGTTTGGGGAAAATATGGTACTGATACCTCGACCTCATTGATAGAAGCAATGAAGCTGGCCGCCATTAACGCATCGGTTACTGGTGATTCGAAGTTTACAAATACTAAAAAACATCTCGATGCGACCTATGCAGAATACATCGCTGCGGCTAGACCTGATAATCATACCGAGAAGACGTCAACTTTGGAGCTGCAAATAGCAAAAGCAATGCTGGGCTTAGATCCTAATATGACTTTACCAGCCATAATTAGAGCGGATGTTGAACCTAAAATTTATATCTATAAAAATGCGTCTAAAGCTACCACAAAAGCAAAGGCTACTCAAATCGAAGTGGCCACGGCTACAACTATAGAAAATCCTCGAGAAGGCTTCAGTGATGATGCAACATATTTTATTGCCCCAGCTATTCTTAATACCGCGCCGTCGCCAGCAAAAACTTGGACTGTATTTCCAACTGGCACCGGGTTACCTACTTCTATTCCTAAAAAATACATACTGCAAACTGTTGCGAATGAAAAGCTGAATGAGTTAAATGCCGCATACAAACAATATGATGGAATGGATTTCCAAAATGGTTCGGTGACAGCAGCAGCAGCCAATATAGCTGCAGCTAAAATTACTGCAGCTATAGAAGATGCTGCTCAATGCGAAACCAAGGAAGCTTACGCCAAGGTTGTTGCAACAATCAGGACATACGTTGATAAAATCATTCCATCAGTTGCGGAAATTATTACGAGTTCGAAAGATGGAGCGGACGTTCCAGCTACATTACTATGGACATCCGATGCTCATAAGCGCAAGATTGTTGCGGTTGCCGATGATGCCGCCAGTTTCTTGGACGAGCACGTTGCCGATCCGAATGTGAGCAACTCGCTCAGTGAAGCGCTTGAGATATTGGCATACACCCAGGTTGAGTATCAAAAATTTTATGGGCACAACATCAAAGGTGAGAAGCTCGAGATCACTCCTTATGTTCAAGCGGGTACTGAAGGTATCGAATTGGCGAATTTGCGCGCTGCCATTCAAGTTGCGATCGAATCTATTAACAATCTTTCGTATCTACCGGGTGCAACCCCGCCTGCGACGACATACACTGATCAGCATGGATTGAGTGGCGCAGCGTATCAAGTAGGTGCCGGAGATATTCATGTTTCAAATAAATCTGACGGCGTCGATGTACCGCTTAACACTCGCTGGATATATATCGATGCTGTGGAAAACTTTGCTAATGAGATTGCAGTTGCGCAAAAAAGTTTACAATCTAGCGATCAAAGCGATGCTGTACAAGCAGAAGCCGCATTAACTAAGGCGGTAGCGAATTTCGTTGCATCTGAACATGCAGAAAAAAATGTTCTCACTCCAGCGGCGCTTGCATATAACGAGGCACTTAGCAATCTCAATGCTGCAATCACTCAGGCGTATACTACTATCGGGCTCGCAACCGGTGAGTCTGGCCCGTTAGCTTTGCCGCATCTGGTTAAACTTAGCATTTTGGGCGACGGTAGTGATATCGACTCAGGTACCAAGTGGATCAATACAAATCAGTTCAATTCTTTCAAAGCTGCCATTGACAATGCGCAGAAGCTTCTCTCGACTGCAACAACCGCTCAGCTAAATAGATCATTCAAAACTCTTAAGCGTGCAGCGGCCAATTTGGTTTCCAATATTAAACGAAATGGAGATGGCAAGTCGGCGAAGATGTTAGCTCAGGTTGAAATTTTAGAGGAGACCATTAGTGTGGCACACAAAATATTATTTGGTGCTGATGGTCGAACTCCGGTTTTTGCGTCGGCAACGGGCAGAGATGTTCCAAACGATTCACTCTGGATGGCACCATCTCGAATTGCAGAGCTAAACCATCAGATCGATCTTGCAAAGGCGACACTTGCTAACATTAGTACGACCACACTAAAAACTATCTATAACAACATTCGGTCGCTCCGGACTTCTATTGCGTCTGCAAACAAATTATTAAAATTAGGAACATTGGATGCAAATTCTGGAGCTGCATACGCGGCAAAATCTAGGGTGCGTCTAATTCAGCTTATCGATCAAGCTGCACAATACACAAGATATGCAACTAGCGATGATCAGGGAGTTGACGTTGATGATGGCATTATTTGGATTACTGAAGAGGATATAGATCATTTCATCACTCACGAGGGAGACGAAAAATCAATGTCGCCAAAGGATTTCATCGAGGCAGAACATAAGGTAGCAGCAGCCGCGCTAAAAGCCAACGTATATATAAATGCCAGAGCGGCAACAAACCTAGCGACCGCGGTGGCGCATATAGAGTCGGCGATCAAGCAGTTCGAACTCGTTCTTTCTAACAGGTTGCCAAATGATAGCGCGGACGCACCTGCGGGAGTATTATATAGTGGCGTAGGTGTAGCAGATTCACTCGCCAAAGCAGTTACGGGGCCAGAAAATAGTATAGCATACATCGAGGAAGATACCGACGCGGTTGCCGAAGTAGACGACGATGCTATAGCCAAATATGATGATGGTGAATTTACGATTTAGCTATCGGGGCTTTATATGCCAAAGTTGCTAAAGATAGGATTACTAAAAGAGAAAAAAATTATATTGGATGTTTAGGATTGGATTTTATAGGCAATACTTAAAATCATGAAGAATATCTTGAGAAGGTTGATCATTCATGGGCTTAGTGTTAAGCTCTAGAGATACCTTTTTATTTTTAAAATCCATATAAAATTTAAATGGAGTTTTAGAAAGTATCAAAATAACAAAAGGCTTACGCATAATTAATTGTGTGTGGGCTTTTTTCAGTTGCGAAAGATAGGGCTAAAGATAGGATTAGTAAAAGAGAAAAAAATTATATTGGATGTTTAGGATTGGATTTTATAGGCAATACTTAAAATAGAAAGCACGAATGAGTGCTTTCTAGAATGTTTTAATTGGACCATGAAAGTATTTTAAGATAAAGAGAGTATTTTTGTCAAATTAAATATTTTTACTCTCATTTGTCATGCATTTATAATAGGTGACATCATCTATATGAGATGAAAGTTACCTGTTTATATTTACTTACTCAGAATGATCTTCAAAATCTTCACGAATAATATCGTTAGAAGGTTGATCATTCATGGGCTTAGTGTTAAGCTCTAGAGATACTTTTTTATTTTTAAAATCCATATAAAATTTAAATGGAGTTTTTGAAAGTATCAAAATAACAATAATAATTGCTAAAGCTATAGCTTGTACGTCGCTCATCATGGCCCCCCCTTTCTGTGGTAATCTTTCCACAGTCCGAAGTGGGGAACATACAACCACCGCACCCTTCTGTATGCGGTATATTTGAAAAGCATTGTTTATTGAGCGGCCCGCTTTTCTATGAATATACTCTATATCCGCCTCAATATTAGAGTAATTATATTATACAATTATTACACAAATAATACTACTGTGAAATTTAGGAAATATATGTGATATGATTGTGAATTACAAATGCGATGGGGAATGAGAATAATTGTAAAAAAGATTTCGACTGGATGTTTAGGATCGGATTTTATGGGCAATACTTAAAATTGATATTACTCAGAATGATTTTTAAGAAAAATATCTTCAGAAGGATGATCATTCATGGAATTAGTATTAAGCTCTAGAGATACTTTTTTATTTTTAAAATCCACATAAAATTTAAATGGAGTTTTAGAAAGTATCAAAATAACAAAAGGCTTACGCATAATTAATTGTGTGTGGGCTTTTTTCAGTTGCGAAAGATAGGGCTAAAGATAGGATTAGTAAAAGAGAAAAAAATTATATTGGATGTTTAGGATTGGATTTTATAGGCAATACTTAAAATAGAAAGCACGAATGAGTGCTTTCTAGAATGTTTTAATTGGACCATGAAAGTATTTTAAGATAAAGAGAGTTTTTTTGTCAAATTAAAAATTGTTACTCTCATTTGTCTTGAATTTATAATAGGCGTACATCATCTATATGAGATGAAAGTTACCTGTTTATAGAGACTTACTCAGAATGATCATTAATATCTTCAAGAAGAATATCTTCAGAAGGCTGATCATTCATGGGCTTAGTGTTAAGCTCTAGAGATACTTTTTTATTTTTAAAATCCATATAAAATTTAAATGGAGTTTTTGAAAGTATCAAAATAACAATAATAATTGCTAAAGCTATAGCTTGTACGTCGCTCATCATGGCCCCCCCTTTCTGTGGTAATCTTTCCACAGTCCGAAGTGGGGAACATACAACCACCGCACCCTTCTGTATGCGGTATATTTGAAAAGCATTGTTTATTTAGCGGCCCGCTTTTCTATGAATATACTCTATATCCGCCTCAATATTAGAGTAATTATATTATACAATTATTACACAAATAATACTACTGTGAAATTTAGGAAATATATGTGATGTGATTGTGAATTACAAATGCGATGGGGAATGAGAATAATTGTAAAAAAGATTTCGACTGGATGTTTAGGATCGGATTTTATGGGCAATACTTAAAATTGATATTACTCAGAATGATTTTTAAGAAAAATATCTTCAGAAGATTGATCATTCATGGGTTTAGTATTAAGCTCTAGTGATACTTTTTTATTTTTAAAATCTATATAAAATTTAAATGGAGTTTTAGAAAGTATCAAAATAACAAAAGGCTTACGCATAATTAATTAATTAATTGTGTGTGGGCTTTTTTCAGTTTCGAAAGATAGGGCTAAAGATAGGATTAGTAAAAGAGAAAAAAATTATATTGGATGTTTAGGATTGGATTTTATGGGCAATACTTAAAATTGATATTACTCAGAATGATTTTTAAGAAAAATATCTTCAGAAGGCTGATCATTCATGGGTTTAGTATTAAGCTCTAGTGATACTTTTTTATTTTTAAAATCTATATAAAATTTAAATGGAGTTTTAGAAAGTATCAAAATAACAAAAGGCTTACGCATAATTAATTGTGTGTGGGCTTTTTTCAGTTGCGAAAGATAGGGCTAAAGATAGGATTAGTAAAAGAGAAAAAAATTATATTGGATGTTTAGGATTGGATTTTATAGGCGATACTTAAAATAGAAAGCACGAATGAGTGCTTTCTAGAATGTTTTAGTTGGACCATGAAAGTATTTTAAGATAAAGAGAGTATTTTGTTCAAATTAAAAATTTTTACTCTCATTTGTCTTTCGTTTATAATAGGCGTACATCATCTATATGAGATGAAAGTTACCTGTTTATAGAGACTTACTCAGAATGATCATTAATATCTTCAAGAAGAATATCTTCAGAAGGTTGATCATTCATGGGTTTAGTGTTAAGCTCTAGAGATTCTTTTTTATTTTTAAAATCTATATAAAATTTAAATGGAGTTTTAGAAAGTATCAAAATAGCAAAAGGCTTACGCATAATTATTTGTGTGTGGGCTTTTTTCAGTTGCGAAAGATAGGGCTAAAGATAGGATTAGTAAAAGAGAAAAAAATTATATTGGATGTTTAGGATTGGATTTTATAGGCAATACTTAAAATAGAAAGCACGAATGAGTGCTTTCTAGAATGTTTTAATTGGACCATGAAAGTATTTTAAGATAAAGAGAGTATTTTGTTCAAATTAAAAATTTTTACTCTCATTTGTCTTTCGTTTATAATAGGCGTACATCATCTATATGAGATGAAAGTTACCTGTTTATAGAGACTTACTCAGAATGATCATTAATATCTTCATGAAGAATATCTTCAGAAGGCTGATCATTCATTGGCTTAGTGTTAAGCTCTAGAGATACTTTTTTATTTTTAAAATCCTATATAAAATTTAAATGGAGTTTTTGAAAGTATCAAAATAACAATAATAATTGCTAAAGCTATAGCTTGTACGTCGCTCATCATGGCCCCCCCTTTCTGTGGTAATCTTTCCACAGTCCGAAGTGGGGAACATACAACCACCGCACCCTTCTGTATGCGGTATATTTGAAAAGCATTGTTTATTTAGCGGCCCGCTTTTCTATGAATATACTCTATATCCGCCTCAATATTAGAGTAATTATATTATACAATTATTACACAAATAATACTACTGTGAAATTTAGGAAATATATGTGATGTGATTGTGAATTACAAATGCGATGGGGAATGAGAATAATTGTAAAAAAGATTTCGACTGGATGTTTAGGATCGGATTTTATGGGCAATACTTAAAATTGATATTACTCAGAATGATTTTTAAGAAAAATATCTTCAGAAGGTTGATCATTCATGGGTTTAGTATTAAGCTCTAGTGATACTTTTTTATTTTTAAAATCTATATAAAATTTAAATGGATTTTTAGAAAGTATCAAAATAACAAAAGGCTTACGCATAATTAATTGTGTGTGGGCTTTTTTCAGTTGCGAAAGATAGGGCTAAAGATAGGGATTAGTAAAAGAGAAAAAAATTATATTGGATGTTTAGGATTGGATTTTATAGGCGATACTTAAAATAGAAAGCACAGATGAGTGCTTTCTAGAATGTTTTAATTGGACCATGAAAGTATTTTAAGACAAAGAGAGTTTTTTTGTCAAATTAAAGATTTGTACTCTCATTTGTCTTTCGTTTATAATAGGCGTACTTCATCTATATGAGATGAAAGTTACCTGTTTATAGTGAAGTTACTCAGAATGATCATTAGTATCTTCAGAAGGCTGATCATTCATTGGCTTAGTGTTAAGCTCTAGAGATACTTTTTTATTTTTAAAATCCATATAAAATTTAAATGGATTTTTAGAAAGTATCAAAATAACAAAAGGCTTACGCATAATTAATTGTGTGTGGGTTTTTTTCAGTTGCGAAAGATAGGGCTAAAGATAGGATTAGTAAAAGAGAAAAAAAATTATATTGGATGATTAGGATTGGATTTTATAGGCAATACTTAAAATAGAAAGCACAGATGAGTGCTTTCTAGAATGTTTTAATTGGACCATGAAAGTATTTTAAGACAAAGAGAGTAGTTGTATCAAATTAAAAATTTGTACTCTCATTTGTCTTTCGTTTATAATAGGCGTACATCATCTATATGAGATGAAAGTTACCTATTTATAGTTAATCACTCAGAATGATCATTAATATCTTCAAGAAGAATATCTTCAGAAGGCTGATCATTCATTGGCTTAGTGTTAAGCTCTAGAGATACTTTTTTATTTTTAAAATCTATATAAAATTTAAATGGAGTTTTTGAAAGTATCAAAATAACAATAATAATTGCTAAAGCTATAGCTTGTACGTCGCTCATCATGGCCCCCCCTTTCTGTGGTAATCTTTCCACAGTCCGAAGTGGGGAACATACAACCACCGCACCCTTCTGTATGCGGTATATTTGAAAAGCATTGTTTATTTAGCGGCCCGCTTTTCTATGAATGTACTTTATATTTGCCTCAATATTAGAGTAATTATATTATACAATTATTACATAAATAATACTACTGTGAAATTTAGGAAATATATGTGATATGATTGTGAATTACAAATGCGATGGGGAATGAGAATAATTGTAAAAAAGATTTCGACTGGATGCTTAGGATCGGATTTTATGGGCAATACTTAAAATTGATATTACTCAGAATGATTTTTAAGAAAAATATCTTCAGAAGGTTGATCATTCATGGGTTTAGTATTAACCTCTAGTGATACTTTTTTATTTTTAAAATCTATATAAAATTTAAATGGAGTTTTTGAAAGTATCAAAATGCAAAAGGCTTACGCATAATTATTTGTGTGTGGGCTTTTTTCAGTTTCGAAAGATAGGGCTAAAGATAGGGATTAGTAAAAGAGAAAAAAATTATATTGGATGTTTAGGATTGGATTTTATAGGCAATACTTAAAATAGAAAGCACAGATGAGTGCTTTCTAGAATGTTTTAATTGGACCATGAAAGTATTTTAAGACAAAGAGAGTAGTTGTATCAAATTAAAAATTTGTACTCTCATTTGTCTTTCGTTTATAATAGGCGTACATCATCTATATGAGATGAAAGTTACCTATTTATAGTTAATCACTCAGAATGATCATTAATATCTTCAAGAAGAATATCTTCAGAAGGCTGATCATTCATTGGCTTAGTGTTAAGCTCTAGAGATACATTTTTATTTTTAAAATCCACATAAAATTTAAATGGAGTTTTAGAAAGTATCAAAATAACAAAAAGCTTACGCATAATTAAATGTGTTTGGCTTTTCAGTTGCGAATATAGGGCTAAAGATATGATTAGTAAACGAAGAAAAAGATTAATTGATGTTAGGATGGATTTATAGCATATTTAAATGAAAGCCGAATGATCTTTCTTTAGATATTGTTTAGTTGATATGAAGTTTTTAAGCATTAGAGAGTGATTTCAAATATAAGATTTTTACTCGTAATTGATTGATTATAATAGGTCTACTCAGTCTAATGTGAGATATAATACCTGTTTAGTTGAACTACTCAGATATGATCATTATATCTCAAGAAGAAATCTTCAGAAGCTTGATCATTATGGCTTTAGTGTAAGGTTCTTTAAGAATTTATTTTATAAATTCTATAAAATTTACAATATGGAGTTTTTTGAAAGTACTAAATGCAAAGCTTACGGCACGCATAATTAATTTTGTGGCTGTTTCAGTTGCTGAAAGAAGGTCTATAAGATAGGATTATAAAAGAAAAAAATTATATGGATTTTAGATTGATTATATGCAATTCTAAAATAGGAAAGGCACGAATATGCTTGCTAGAAATTTTAGTTGACCAATTAAAGTATTAAAAAAAGAGTGTTTTGAAATTAAAATTGTAATGTTGCTCATTTATTTAGATATAATGGGTAAGCTTCATCTATATGAGAGAGAGTTGTATTTTAGTCTAATTCAGAAATATAGTAAAATTTCACGAAGATATATTCATAAGTTGATCATTGTAGGCTAGTATGAGTGTTTCTCTCTCTTATTGTAAGCTTTTAATGTTAGTAGGGAACATACAACCACCGCATCCTTATGTATGCGATATATTTGAACAGCATTGCTTATTTAGTAGCCCGCTTTTCTATGAATGTACTTTATATTTGCCTCAATATTAGAGTAATTGCATTATATAAGTATTACATAAATAATGGTGTAGTAAAATCTAAGTGATATATGTGATAGCCTTGCAGAATGCGATGAAAATGAAAGTAACATTAAAAATATATTCAACCGACAGTAAAGTAAATTTGCATGTTTATTTTTTGCTCACTCATATTTTGCGTATCTCCTCAGATTTTTTTGTGTTATTGACCAAAGTGCATCAACGCTATATAATAAGAAATACAAAATTGATTACTAAAATTAATTATTAAAAAATATGTGAAACCGTAGATTATTGCGAAAAAATGTGCTATCATTTTTTATTTACAATAACATGAGAAAGAGGTATCAAAATATGAAAACTAAAGTTGTGTATTTTACAAAATCTGGGCATACAGAAACAATAGCCAAAGCAATTGCTGAGGAGCTAAATACAGAAGCCTCTACTATAGATGATCCATTAACAGAGCAAGTCGACATATTATTTTTGGGCGCATCTTTGTATAAGATGGGGATAGACAAAAAGGTTCTTGCGTTTGTTGACAGCTTAGATGCGACCAAGATAGGAAACGTTGTATTATTCTCAACATCAGCGCTATCAGATAGTGGGTATGGCAAGTTGAAGAAGCGACTAGAAGATAAAGGTATTTCGGTGCGTAGCGAGCACTTTCATTGCAAAGGCGCGTTTATGCTATTAAATAAGCATCGCCCTAATACTGACGATGTCATTGCAGCTAAAAAGTTTGCCAGTGACATTGTACAAAGCTAAAAGCTAACCTATTATAATTTTTTATAAAAAATACAGTTTGGATATAGTGAGCATATAAAAAATTGGAGTGTGTAAATATGGCAAAACTTATAGGTTTTTCAGGAAGTCCAATGCCTAATAGCAATACCGATAAAGCTGTTATTAAAATTTTGGAAGAAAGTGGTGTTGAGTACGAATTTATTAAGCTCAGTAAACTGAATATTGCACCCTGTAGAGCTTGTAAGGCATGTGTTAAAGATAATATTTGCAAAGTGAAAGACGATTTTCCGGCACTGGCCGAAAAAATGAAAGAAGCAGATGGCTATGTCTTTGGCGTCTATACTCCTTATATGATGGCTGATGCGTTCAGCAAAAGTTTATTAGAGAGAATGTGGTCTATGCGTCACAATACTGCATTAAACGCTGGCAAATTATGTATATCAGTAGTTAATTCCTGTGTCCCTGCATTAGCAGATTCGGTGCACGACGCCATTGCGATGGAGAACAAGATGGAAGACATGATAAATGTTGGACGCCTAACTATAGCAGGAAAGCCGCCATGTATTGGATGCGGTTCGGGGCATACATGCATCAAAAGCAATGCGCTAAAGGAATTAAACGGAAACCCGGATGGTGCGCATTTGTTTGTAAAATTGGAAGATCAAAAAGAAGTCTACGAGAAGGCCAAAGAATTGGGTCAAGAGTTAGGTAGAAGATTAAGATAAAAAATATAGCCACCGCTGATTCTATTACAGTCGGTGGTTTTTTTGATCAGCCATCGCTCGATCAAGCCGCCACACAAATCGATGATACATAAACTGAAGCGTCACGAGACAACAAAGCTCCCATCGCTGAAACTTCAATAATGGTGGGAGACGTGTTCCAAGATTTGCCATCGCTCGAACAAGCTGCCACACAAATCGATAATACATAATCTGAAACCTCCCGACAACAAAGCTCCCTGCGCTGAGTTTGCCATCGATCGATCAAACTGCCACACAAATCGATAATACATAATCTGGAGCCTCCCGACAACAAAGCTCCCTGCGCTGAGTTTGCCATCGTTCGATCAAACTGCCACACAAATCGATAATACATAATCTGAAACCTCCCGACAACAAAGCTCCCATCGCTGAAACTTCAATAATGGTGGGAGACGTGTTCCAAGATTTGCCATCGCTCGATCAAACTGCCACACAAATCGATAATACATAATCTGAAACCTCCCGACAACAAAGCTCCCTGCGCTGAGTTTGCCATCGTTCGATCAAGCTGCCACACAAATCGATAATACATAATCTGAAGCCTCCCAACACCAAAGCTCCCATCGCTGAAACTTCAATAATGGTGGGAGACGTGTTCCAAGATTTGCCATCGCTCGAACAAGCTGCCACACAAATCGATAATACATAATCTGAAACCTCCCGACAACAAAGCTCCCAGCGCTGAAACTTCAATAGAGGTGGGAGACGCGTTCTAAGATTTACCATCGCTCGATCAAACTGCCACACAAATCGATATACATAATCGAAAAACCTCCCGACAACAAAAGCTCCCGCGCTGAGTTTGCCATCCCTCGATCAAGCTGCCACACACATCGATGATACATAATCTGAAACCTCCCGACAACAAAGCTCCCATCGCTGAAACTTCAATAATGGTGGGAGACGTGTTCCAAGATTTGCCATCGCTCGATCAAGCTGCCACACAAATCGATAATACATAATCTGAAACCTCCCGACAACAAAGCTCCCATCGCTGAAACTTCAATAATGGTGGGAGACGTGTTCTAAGATCTGCCATCGCTCGATCAAGCCGCCACACAAATCGATGATACATAATCTGAAGCTTCACGACAAAAAAAACTCCCGTCGCTGAGATTTCAATAGCGGCGAGAGACGCGTTCTAAGATTTACCATCGCTCGATCAAACTGCCCACACAAATCGATTATACATAATCTGGAGCCTCCCGACAAAAAAGCTCCCATCGCTGAAATTTCAATAGTGGTGGGAGACGTGTTCTAAGATTTACCATCGCTCGGTCAAGCTGCTACACAAATCGATTGTTCTAAGATTTGCCATCACTCGATCAAGCTGCCACACAAAACGATGATACATAATCTGAAGCCACGAGACAACCAAACTCCCCATCGCTGCAACTCCAATAGTGGTGGGAGACGCGTTCTAAGATTTACCATCGCTCGATCAAGCTGCCACACAAATCGATGATACATAATCTGAAGCTTCACGACAAAAAAAACTCCCGTCGCTGAGATTTCAATAGCGGCGAGAGACGTGTTCTAAGATTTACCATCGCTCGATCAAGCTGCCACACAAATCGATAATACATAATCTGAAACCTCCCGACAACAAAGCTCCCATCGCTGAAACTTCAATAATGGTGGGAGACGTGTTCCAAGATTTGCCATCGCTCGAACAAGCTGCCACACAAATCGATAATACATAATCTGAAACCTCCCGACAACAAAGCTCCCATCGCTGAAACTTCAATAGCGGCGGGAGACGTGTTCTAAGATTTACCATCGTTCGATCAAGCTCCCACACAAATCGATAATACATAATCTGAAGCCTCCCAACACCAAAGCTCCCATCGCTGAAACTTCAATAGTGATGGGAGACGTGTTCTAAGATTTACCATCGCTCGATCAAGCTGCCACACAAATCGAAGATACATAATCTGAAACCTCCCGACAACAACCCCCCGGCGCTGAGTTTGCTATCGCTCGATCAAGCTGCCACACAAAGCGATGATACATAATCTGAAGCCTCCCAACAACAAAGCTCCCGGCGCAGAGTTTGCCATCGCTCGATCAAGCTGCCACACAAATCGATGATACATAATCTGAAGCTTCACGACAACAAAGCTCCCATCGCTGCAACTTCAATAGAGGTGGGAGACGCGTTCTAAGATTTACCATCGCTCGATCAAACTGCCACACAAATCGATAATACATAATCTGAAGCTTCACGACAAAAAAAACTCCCGTCGCTGAGATTTCAATAGCGGCGAGAGACGTGTTCTAATGTTTACGTTTTGACTTTGGACGCATTTGAGCCACGTTAAGTTTGAGTTCCGTGATTTCAATATCTTTTTTAGTGATTTCTATATCTCTTTCAGCAATTGCTATTATCTTCTCAGCAACTACAACGTCTTTTTCAGTGATCGCGATGACTTTTTCGGCTGTTATACGCTTGAGCTCAGCGATTTCGATATCTTTTTTGGCAAGTGCAATATCCTTTTTTGCGATCGCTATAATCTTTTCAGTTATTATAATGACCTTTTCGGCGATTGTATTACGCAGTTGTGAATCCTCATGACGCAGTTGTTTGTTTTCGTGACGCAATTGTTCGTTTTCGCGTAAAGCAAATTCGAGATCTATATCCACTTCAGATTTGTTATATATGGTACTCATAATATTTACCTTTTTCTTCCATTTAATCTATTTCTTAATCTTTTTCTGTATTATCACAATAGATGGCATAAGTGTCAAGGGGTATAATCACAAAAACTACAAGAGTCGCCATCTTAGCTGTTGCCGCACGATCAGCTGTTACTGCGATGATCTTCTCGGAAACTACGACGTCTTTTTCGGTAATCGCGATCATTGCTGGCTTTCATGACACCATTGCTAGATTTCGTGACGCCGTTTCTAGTTTTCATGACGCAGTTTCTAGTTTTCATGACGCAGTTTCTAGTTTTCATGACGCAGTTTCTAGTTTTCATGACGCAGTTTCTAGTTTTCATGACGCAGTTTCTAGTTTTCATGACGCAGTTTCTAGTTTTCATGACGCAGTTTCTAGTTTTCATGACGCAGTTTCTAGTTTTCATGACGCAGTTTCTAGTTTTCATGACGCAGTTTCTAGTTTTCATGACGCAGTTTCTAGTTTTCATGACGCAGTTTCTGGCTTTGATGAGGCCGTTGTTCGTTTTCGCGTAAAGCAAATTCGAGATCTATCTCCGGTTCAGATTTGTTATATATGCTACTCATAACATCTGCCTTTTTCTTCCATTTAATCCTTTTCTTCTATTTAATATGGCGCCGTTGCTAGTTTTCGTGACGCCGATGCCTGGTTTTCAAGACGCAGTTGCCTGTTTTCATGACGCAGTTTCTAGTTTTCATGACGCAGTTTCTAGTTTTCATGACGCAGTTTCTAGTTTTCATGACGCAGTTTCTAGTTTTCATGACGCAGTTTCTAGTTTTCATGACGCAGTTTCTAGTTTTCATGACGCAGTTTCTAGTTTTCATGACGCAGTTGCCTGTTTTCATGACGCAGTTGCTAGCTTTCATGACACCATTGCTAGATTTCGTGACGCCGTTTCTAGTTTTCATGACGCAGTTTCTAGTTTTCATGACGCAGTTTCTAGTTTTCATGACGCAGTTTCTAGTTTTCATGACGCCGATGCTAGCTTTCGTGACGCCGTTTCTAGTTTTCATGACGCAGTTTCTAGTTTTCATGACGCAGTTTCTAGTTTTCATGACGCAGTTTCTAGTTTTCATGACGCAGTTTCTAGTTTTCATGACGCAGTTTCTAGTTTTCATGACGCAGTTTCTAGTTTTCATGACGCAGTTTCTAGCGCAGTTTCTAGTTTTCATGACGCAGTTTCTAGTTTTCATGACGCAGTTTCTAGTTTTCATGACGCAGTTGTTTTCATGACACCATTGCTGGCTTTCATGACGCCGTTGCTGGCTTTCAAGACGCCGTTGCTAGTTTTTATGACACCATTGCTAGCTTTCAAGACGCCGATCTGGCTTCAAGAAGCGCCGTTTCTGTTGTTTCATGACGGACGTTGCTAGTTCTTTAATTACACCATTTGGCTGCGTTTCTGGTTTTCGTGACGCCGATGCTAGTTTTCATGACACCATTGCTAGTTTTTATGACACCATTGCTGGCTTTTATGACGCCGTTGCTTGTTTTCGTGACGCCGTTGCTTGTTTTCGTGACGCCGTTGCTTGTTTTGATGACGCTGTTTCTGGTTTTCATGACACCTTTGCTGGTTTTCATGACGCCGTTGCTGGTTTTTATGACACCATTGCTAGTTTTTATGACGCCGTTTCTGGTTTTCATGACACCATTGCTGGCTTTCAAGACGCCGATGCCTGTTTTGATGACGCAGTTTCTGGTTTTGATGAGGCAGTTGTTCGTTTTCGCGTAAAGCAAATTCGAGATCTATATCCGCTTCAGATTTGTTATATATGCTACTCATAACATCAGCCGCAAAGCAAATTCGAGATCTATATCCGCTTCAGATTTGTTATATATGCTACTCATAACATCTGCCTTTTTCTTCCATTTAATCCTTTTCTTCTATTTAATATGACGCAGTTGCTGGTTTTCATGACACCATTGCTAGCTTTCATGACGCCGGTGCTGGCTTTCATGACGCCATTGCTAGCTTTCAAGACGCCGTTGCTAGTTTTCATGACGCAGTTTCTAGTTTTCATGACGCAGTTTCTGGCTTTCATGACACCGTTGCTAGCTTTCATGACACCATTGCTAGCTTTCGTGACGCCGTTGCTAGCTTTCATGACGCCGTTGCTAGATTTCATGACGCCGATGCTAGCTTTCAAGACGCCGTTGCTAGATTTCATGACGCCGATGCTAGTTTTTATGACACCATTGCTGGCTTTCATGACACCATTGCTGGCTTTCATGACGCCGTTGCTGGGTTTCATGACACCATTGCTAGCTTTCAAGACGCAAGTTTCTGGTTTTATAAGAGCGCATAAGCGGCAAATAGTATAATCGCAAAATTGCAAATGTCGCCGTCCTAACTGCTACTACACGACCAGCTGTTACAACATGTTTCGCTACCACATATGTTGTTGCTACAAATCTTGCTGCCCTCGTACTAAAAAATCTGGTTTATATGCGAGCAAAAAACATGGATCTACAAATGGTTTTGGCCGTTTATGTTTTTTTGAGCAAAATTTTATTTTTTTGAGCAAAATTTTATCGATTACTATTTAAGTATAATGCATTTCGTCCGATATATAATTTTGAAGAAAAGTTTATTGAAATGGTTTATTTCAAAATCAAATTCTTTTCAGAAAAGGATTATTGCTACTTTTTTTTATACATATCTTACTCTGCGGAGTAGGCTTACTTAAAAGGAGATGAATTAATGGCTTTAATTGATAAATATCGAAAACAAATGGCTTTAACTATCGCAGGTGCTATTGCCATGGGACCTGTTAGTACTTTTGCAGATACTCAGACGACTCCGGCAGCTAATGTTGGTGAGCTAACTTCTCAAACAACTGTGGTGACGGGCGATGACACTACCTATGGGTATATACATGATTTACCAACTGCTGTGACTAACAATGACAATCCACTAATGATTAAAAAAGATGACCCCGAATATAAACTAGATGAACTAATACGTGAAGCTTTGTGGTTAGTTCAATTACATACATCGACTACTGATGGACTGGAATTTAAAGGTGATGGAAATGGTGCCGACGCCGAATTATACATACAGGCGGACGACGTCGCTTTTGTTGCACTTAAAAATATACTTGAAACCAACAAATTCTCTGGAGAGGGTGCTAAAGATCATGTTGCTGAACTAGTGGTTGAACTTTCCACTGCTTTAGATGCTGTTAAGAAACTTACACCTTCTAAAGGTATTGGTTCGGCTTACAAATCTGCGATCGATGGATTAAAGAAGAATATTCACTTCGTTGATGCGCATCTCGATTTTTCTGCAGCTAGAACTAGTACTACTGGAACTGCTAATCCACCTAATCCAACTAAGCCAACTGAATTAAAAGATGATTCAACTTCATTAGTTCCAATTGCAATAAGTAATAATGGAAATGATATTGCTATCGATAAATATTGGGTTACCGATACTATACATGACGCTCTTGTGAAAGCTCTCGAAGATGCGGAGACGGCTGTTCAAAGTGCCTATGCTGATGCTTATTCTACAACTGGCACACCTGCAACTACTACTACGCTTGAAGAGGTATTTGAGGATGAAGTAGAACATGGAAACGCTTCGATGGAAACATTGCTATTTCCTGAAAAGGGTGAAGATGATGCGCCAGATTTAAGCAAAGGAACAGATGTAGCGCAAACATCTGACGAAGAAAAGTATGATAAGGATACTCTAAAGGCGGCGGATGAGAAATATACTACTCTTGGAGATCTCTCTACAGCTGCAACTAATCTCGAGACTGCGTATGCAAATTATATTGCTGCTGCTAGACCTGGTAAGTATGTCGTTGACAATGCGACTCTAGAGATTTTGATCGCTAAGGCTCTTTTAGGTCGCGAAGATTTATCAAATACAGAGTTACCAAGCTCGGTTTCAACAGTTAACACGCCAAAAGTATATATCTACGTAAAAGATACTAATCAAACACCTTGCACAAAAGCAGAGGCTACTGGAATTAAAATAGCAGATTCTAATACCACAATTACAACTCCTAAAAGAGAAGGCTTCAGCGACGATGCGACATATTTTGTTGCACCAGCGATTCTGGATAATGAACCAGCGGCGGGCTCTACATGGGAACCTGCTGATGCTTTGAGTATAGGAGGCGCATCACCGACAAAATATATTTTGAAAAAGACAGCATCTGATGAGCTGAAAGACTTGAAATCAAAAGTTGAAACATACCAAAAATATGATGGACTCAATGAAAAGGGTACAATTTTAAACGGCCCGGCATATACAACAGAAATTAAAGATGGTAGTTCAGGTAAGCTTAATACCGCTATCAAGGCACTTGCTGAATTCGCATCAGATGTGCCAGTTAAATTTGCAAAAGTGAACTCTGACGACCCAGCTAAAGCAGCGGCTACCTTGGAGCTACAGAAGTATCTTATCCATCTTGGAGCAGGGGAGATACAAACTAGCACTGGAAGTACGAAAGTATTTAAAAAGATTACGACTTGGGATGAGTCAAACACTCTCAAGAAAACAGTAGTTACTGCTGATGATGCGGCTTCAACACCTGTAACTAAACCAACTGAATTTATTCCGGGTACAAATGAGATAGTGAACTATACGGCAGATGTTAGAGAGGAATTCTACTATATTTCAGCGCATCATGGGGTTGATATACCAGACGCGAGCTATTGGATACCGGCTAGCGGAAATGGCGCGACTGTTCAAACCAATCTCGCCAACGCTATTGAAGAGGGCTGGAATTTATTTACAATTTCTGCAAATACAGCACCAGAGGCAGATGGAAAATCAGCGGAAGACGCAAATAAGGAAGACACAAATAAGACTGTAGTAAATGCAGATACTACAACTGCTACTGCCGAAAAGATAAATGGTGTTATAACCAAGATTAAAACGGCGCTCAAAGCATATGATGATGCGGCACAGAAGGGTCAAAAAGAAGCCTTCGCGGAAACAACTGGGACTACTAGCGTAATCGCACGTGCTGAAGAAGCGTTAAAAACTCTTGACAAGTACGTTGCTCTACCAACCTTTGACATAGATACAACTAACGGAAAACTTAAAATCACGAAAGCAAGAACGATGGTGACCGCAAGTGATACCGTACCAGCTTTATCTGATGACGGAATTTTCAATATTACTAAAGAAGAGTTTAACAACGGATCTGATACAGCAAATGGATATGAGTGGGACAACGACAGTAACGCAACTGCTGAAGAGAAAAAACTCATCGATACTACTACAGTGAAGCAATATGTAACGCCAGATCAGGTGAATGCGTTAATCGAAGCCGCTACTCCGTTGATAAATTTTGTAGCATACAAAGATGAGTTCGCTAAGTTGCATACCGTTGGTGACGATCTACAAAATGTACTCGCAGACTATATCGACGACTACGCTACTGGAGATAAACTTCAAAAGGATATCAATGCGATCACTGATGCCCTCGCTAAATTTGAATCCGAAATGAAGCCGGTGATGTCTTATAGTACTAATAGAACTGCATTGAGTACAGCTGCGACGGGTACTAAGGATAAAGATGGTAGAGAGCTAATTAAAGTAGATGGAGATACTGTTTATATCGAAGGTAGTGCTATAGTTGTATCTGATGACGGTGGGTACACCTATAAGAAGTATACAGAATCGGATGATACATGGAGCAAGGCTACACCATTTGAAGATAACAGTACCGCAAAGTGGGTAACAACCGAACAGCTTAAAGATTACAACGACGCTATCGTGGCCGCTGAAAAAGTTATTTCAGAGACTCAACCTACACTTGCTGAAACTGGTGTAACCGGAAACGCCGCAAAAGGAGAAGTCAACTCTACTAAAACATACACCGAAGTAGAATGGGACTCTGGTGTACTTACGAAAATGACGAATGCCTTCAAATCTTCTACCGACGACTACTTCACCCAAGCGAAAGCGACATTGGATAAAGCGATGGAGGTATTCAATGCGGCGAAGTCAGCTCCAACCGATATTAAAGCTGCGACAACAGCGTATGATGATTTTGTGGCAGAAATTGGAAATCCATACACCAAACCAAGTTCTGGTACTAATCCTACTACACACACAAGTTTGGGATACATTAAAACTACTGGTCTAACTGCTCCAACTGCTCCAGCTGCTCCAGCTGATCCTAAAACGAAAATCGCAGCGAAATTATATGCATTCAAAGACGCTAACGATCAGACGAAAGTATTAAGTTACTTCCCAGTGGGTGTATACGTATCCGATGATGATAACGAATTGATCAACTCTGTTACCGAGATATTATATGGCTATACCGAGGCAGGCACAGCTGATACGGGTGCTCCAACTCACTTCGTTCATAAAAATTTAGCCGATAAATTAATCGAAGAGTACGAAGAAATTCTCGAATTCTTAAATGGTACCGACAAGGATAAGAAAACTAAAGAGCATCACTTGGCTGAATACAATAAAAATAACGACTACTTCGAGAATGAAATTGCAGATCTCCGTGCAGCGGCGAAGGCGTATGAGGAAGGTACGAAAGTTCATAAAGTTACAGCATATGAAAGTGCTTATAAAGTAGTTCAAGGCAATTTAGTAGATACTAATGGTGCATTAAACACAACTACATTTAATTTCAAAAAAGCAGATGGTCAAGCTTCCGACCTTACCGCGGCGAATGCATTTACAACGGGGACAGTTGACAGTACTAATAAAAAAATCGACATCAACAATATCGCGCTAGGCACTACAGTTAAACTTTCTACAGACGGTGTATACGTGTGTGATGAAGATGGCGAAAAAACTGCCAATGCATTAGTGGCAAACGAATACTGGGTAACGCCGGATATGTTCAAAACTCTAAAAGAGGCAATGATCGCGGCACAAAAAATCGTAAACGACGCCGTTGCTATAGACGAGAAATCGCTTAGTGGCTACTTAGAAGATCCTAAATACTTCGAGGCGCAATACAATAATACAGGTTTAGTGGATGCAGTAAAGGCTTTTGTACCAACCAAAATAGAAATGGGAACTGCTGTTGCCAATAAAGCTGATTGGACCAACAAAGCAAATGAAATTCTATACGGTAAGGATCAAAAAGTTGGCGGCGATGCAGTTGCCGGCGATGCAGTTAACGTCAATGCAGATGCACATATAAGTGATGTAACTGGCGGAACAGACGTACTCACATATGACGAGCTAAAAACAATTGGCGATGTCGACACCGTCACAGTAATATCCGAGGACGAGCTAACAGCGTTTGCTAATAAACCTGCTTCTACAACAAATGATCTTATCGTTAAAAATAACCAATATTTGGATAAAGAGTATGCTGATGCCCTAAAAGCAGCACTAGCGAAGGCAAACGCAGCTTCTCCAGAGGCGGCAGATATAGCGGAATTGGCGTTGCTTGTATTAGAGGTGGATGATCACATACAACCGATAGACGTTCACAATATGCCAAAAACTAAATTATACAATGCTTATGTGGCGGCAGAAGAGAAGAAATTATATAACGGCGGAGAAGTATTGCCAAGCTGGGCTGCTGGTGCCGATGTAATGACTACTCGCTATTGGGTACCTGCAAGTACGTTGGAGAAGATGAACGAAGAAATTACTGCGGCCAAAAAAATGTTAGATCAAACCGATAACAATTTGAATGTATCAAAAGCGGCATCTTCTCTTTCTGCAGTTGCAAAATCGTTTATTCCTAAACAGGGATTGTTATCGCAAGCCGATGTTGATGCGATAGAGGCGGCAAAGACTCCGCTACTGACTGCAATTAACATAGCTGCCAAAATGGTTGGGCAAGATGCTTATGTTGTTGATGAAGATTCCAAAAAACTTAAGTATACAAATAAGACGCACGAAGGAGATGCGGCAACTGTAGAAACTATTGCAGTGAGCGATGTTTATGGTACAGATATACATGGAAAAGATAACGACGGAAACCTAATTCCGGATGGAGGAACTCGCTGGACATCGTCGAAAGTGAGAGATGTAATGGTGGATGCGATCGCAACTGCTGTGGAGGCATATAATTTGCCAAAAGCAACAGCCGCAACTCTGGATGCCGCTTTGATAAAATTACAAATCACTAGTGCAACATTCGAGAAGAACGCGCAGTTTGGTAGTAAACAACTGTTTGCCAGCGTAACTGCAACAATCAGAAAGTATTTGTCATATGTGAATGACGGCAACTTTGAGTATAAGCTAGGTTCGAGCTCTATCATAACTCCAGCAGTTGAGGATCTAGTTATCAGTGCTAAGTATGGCGCAGATGTCGCGACTACTACGTTGTGGACTTCAAAGATTGAGCAAAGTAAATTGATAAGCGCAGCTGACAAAGCTCAGACGTTTTTAGATAATTACGCTAATCCAAATACTCCAGACAAACGCGCGACGCTGAATCAGGCAATACTTGCTTTGTCACCTATACAAAACGCCTTCGAAGAATTTTATGGTCGAGACATAAAGGGTGACGTTAAAGAAAATATTATTCCGAAAGCTCTTCGCGGTACAGATGGAATCGAGACCGCTGAGTTGCGCGAGGCCATCGTCAATGCGTATACAGCTATTAACGAACTTGCGTATATTGCTGGTGTATTGCCGCCAACTACTACTTACACTAATGCTGATGGTGTATCAAAAAATAGGTACGAATCTAATAGCGAGTACACTGAGGATTCTGCATATGTAACAGGAAAGAAAGATGGCGTCGATGTACCGATTGGTAAAAATTGGGTAACCAGTGCAGATGTTGCCAAATATGCTCTTGCTGTAAACAGTGCTCAAATCGCGTTAAACAAGTTTATGATCACCGAAGATCCAACGCAACAAATTCTAAATCTGGCAATGACCGCGTTAGACAGATCTTCCGAAGACTTTGCTAATGCCAAGAAAGTTGCGTACCAGACAATGGATTCTATTGTATATGGCACGGCAGCAGAAAATCTTAAAAATGCTATCATTCAGGCATGTAGTGTAATCGGACATGATTACAACGGAACATCTATCTCGAAATCTGCAAATACAGAATTTATAAGTGGCCCGTTGAACTTGTATTCTAAGGTAGAGTTGAGCATCTCGGGAGACGGAGGAGATGTGAGTCCATTCTATCACTGGGTTCCTGCAATAACGCTTAACGCATTTAAAGGATCGATTGTAAAGGCAAATACGGCGTTGCGAAATCCAACTGCAACAATAGCGAGTTTAGATTCTGCGTATAAAGTACTCGAGAATGCGACAGAAGCGTTCAATCGTGTAGCAATGAAAACTGAAAATCAATCTGGTAAAAATGATGAGCTTGTAGCCGAGGTTGAACAATTAGAAATTTTGATTACTAAAGCTACGGATTTACTATTTGGAGCTGACAGAAATTCTCTAGTATTTGTAAGTGCGAATGGAAACGACGTGCCAAACGATTCTAAGTGGTTACCGGCAACTATGGTGAACGCTTTGCGCGCGCAAATTACTGCAGCCGAAAATGCGATATTCAACACCAAGACTGCAACGCATTCGGAAACCGGAGTGCAAGGAACCGGAAAGACTACTATTGTGGCACTGAAAGGGCTAGTAACATCGCTAGGCAATGTTGTGAAAAACGCGTCTGCGGCACTTCAAGATGGAAAATTAAGTGTTGATCATGCTTATTCTGATGCTGTGAAAGCACGAGTGAAGTTAAAAGTATTATTAGAAGAAGTCGCACCAATGACAAAAACATGGACCAGCAAAGCGCAAGGCACCGACATTACAGACGGCGTGAAGTGGGTTACCCCAGAAAAATTGGATGGCTTTATTGTAGCTGGCGAAGAGGAGTCGATAGCGCCGGTAGAATTTATTACGAATGTGTATAAGGCAGCGAACGCCGCGTATATAAAACCGTATACAGTTGCGGGAATCGTGGAGTCCTATGAAAAAGCAATAATAGATCTTGAGGCAGCAATTAGACAATTTACTAATGTATTAAACAATAAACTTCCAAATGGCGATGACCTAGCTACAGATGACGAAGCTATTGGCGGCGTGGGTACAGAAGATGCGTTAGAGTTAGCAAAGAGAGTATTAAGCAATAGAATAGCTTTCGTGACAAACTACGTGAATTCAGTATCAGAAGTTAGCAATGTGACAGATTTCACTGCAGATGGAGAGATATATGAATTGGAAATCGGTACATCATATGCGCTCGATAACGATATTGAGGAGATGAAAGAGGCAATCGAAGCGGCTCAGGACGCAATGGATGATCTAGAGGGAACTCCAGAAGATGCCGCAAAACTAACCGCTGGATCTTTAAATGGAGTCACAGTTGATACTGGCGCTACCGCGGGTAAGGAGAGTATATTAAACATACTAAATAAGGCCTTCGATACATTTAAAGACGAGGTTACAGAAAAAGTGAAGTGGGCAGGTACGATATTGGAGCAAGCTCAGGTCGCTGTAGAAGCGATGTTCGGCGAAACGCTTCCTGTAGTTGCAGCTAATATTGAAGTTGACAATGCTGGTGGCTATACTGCTCTCGAAACTCATCTTAAAACAATGGTAGATGAAGTAATTGAAAAAGCCTATATCAACATGACTGTACCGGCTGACTCATCAGCTGGAAAGCAAAATTCTGCTACCGTTGAGACGGAAATTAAGGTTACTGTAGAAGTAACAGACGCAACAGACGCGATAGATGGAGATATGGATGAAGCTGCCGGAGAAATCGGAGAAGGTAGTGCAACAATTAAGTTGGAGTTAGAAGCAGTCGCCGGATCTGGAACAATGGCTCATAAGCTAGATCCTGTAGAAATAGAAGACTTTGAATTTGAGATTGCAGCTGCGGAGTATAAGTGGAATATGGCGAAGAAAGCAAACGCATTGGAGGCAGCCGCGAAGGTATATGGTATTAAAGATGACTTCAAGATTAACGGAGCTCTGTTAAACGACAAAACTGCAGATACAACGGAGAGAAAGGCAGTCAATGCCAAAATAGCGGTGAAAGAACTTCGTACGCATATTGAAAAATTGATTAACAATACAGATGTTGAAGTATATATCGTATCGGAGGATTTTGATGCGGATGATACTGAATTTAAAGCCGACAACATATTCGCAGAACCTACAGCAACAAGAACTCCTTTAGCAGGTACGAAAGATCCATCTGATGCGTATAACGAGGAAGATGGCACATTCATATTTAACGTAGCGTTGAGAATTACTGATGCTAAGACTACTGAAACCAACGCAATTGTAGCGACAATTAGATCTATCGCAACTGAAAATAACATCGAGTCCAAAGTTGTAGAGATTAAGAAGGATGGCGATGGCACGGGTGGTAATTCCGAAGATGCCGGTGATGATTACTATACCATAATATTTGAAGATGTATTCGAAGCAAGTGTAACGGACGCTAATTGGACAGCCGTTGAGAAGGAATCGTTGTTGAAAGCCGTTGATGCTATTGATAGTATACGCAACACCGCTCTAGCTAAGATTACGGCTGCAACCCCTGCTGACGCTAAAGCTGCAGCAAAAGAGGTGAGAGACGACATAATTGCTACATTAACTACTGAATTGGGGGGTAGTAATCATGGAGTTCAAGTATATATAGTAGAAAAAGATTTTGATGCTAACACAGATCTGAAATCTGACGAAATTTTGGCAGGATATGATGCCAATCACACTGGAACGGCTGGAGAGATTCTCGGCGCAACAGCTGCGGGCACAGATGCATATTACAAAGAGGAAAACGCTTTGGTCTATAATATAGCGTTGAGAATTCCGTATGATGCGTCATTGGCAGAAATTGAGCCACTAGCAGTGTCCACCGCCTCGCTTATAGAAGAAGTAGAGACTGACGGTCTTGCTGGTGGAGAAGATCACACAAACGGATTCTACACTGTGATATTTGAAACACCATTTACTACTCAATTTATAGAAGCAGCACCAAAAACTTCAAAAGTACCAGCAATGAATAAGTCAAAACGAAGCTTTGCTAATGCGATAATGAATTTCTTCAAACGCGGATAATTGGCGTATACAAACGATAAATCAAATAACAAACAGACGATAAATCAATAATACACAGATGATAAATCAAATAATACACAGATGATAAATAAATAATACACAGATGATAAACGCAGTTTCCCATAAGTGGATCTGCCAATGACTGCGGTGTTTTCAGGATGAATAACTTCAGGCGTTCGCAGATCTCAGACTAATTTATACCATCAAAATAGTATTGAATAGCTTAGACGAGAAATTACACTTGTACTGATTCAAGAGTTTTGACGGTACACATATATTATACCCAGACTTTGCAGCCGCACATATTGGATAAGACGAATGCTTATACTAGCCAGGCTGCGCAAGATAAAATAACGGCTGAGGAAAGAGAGTCGATAATACACGATCATATTACAGCAGAAGACAAACGCAAATAATGCACAAATGATAAACGCAGTCTCCCATAAATGGATCGATTTTTGGTATTCGCAGATCTTAGACTAATGATAGTATTAAATAAACGAGAAACTACAATTGTACTCCTATGTTATACCTGGATTTTTGCAGCTACACATATCGGATAAGACAAAAGCTTATACCGGCCATGCTGCGCAAGATAAAATGACGGCTAAGGAAAGAGAGTCGATAATAGCATTTCAAATTGATGCTAGAGTGTGAAAAAAAATGATCATAGCAGACGCGGTTTTGCTATGAGTTAAATTTAAAGGAGATGGATTAATGTCATTATTAAAAAAATACAATAAACAAATGGCCTTCACGTTATTAGGAGCAATGACGCTTTTGCCAGTCGATGCTTTTGCAGAGACACCTACTTCTTATACGGATGGCACTGTTGGAGCATTAACAAAATCAGTAAAGGACGCAGCGACGGCCGGTACGGGTGATAAAGCTAACGAATGGACGTATGGAGCAGTGACTAACCTGATTCCTGAGACCACAGTTGAAATCCCGCTCATTAATGCGCTATTGCAGAAAGCGATCCGGTTGACAGAACTACATACAACGGATGTCGCGGGGCTGGACTATCCGGCTGATCAATACTACATAGAGATCGATGAAGATGAAGACGTCTTTGCTGAGTTGAAAAAAATATTGGCAACGGGGGTTATTACTAATGCAGAAGATCCAGGGATAGCAGAACATATCAAAATCGTAGCGGAGAATCTAGAGGATGCTATAAAGGATGTAGAGAAGCTGAAGTTTGTCGAAGGAGCTGGTGAAGATTATAAGGCGGCAATTGATAAACTTAAGGCTGAAATTCATTATGTAGATGCGCATTTGGATTTCTCAAAATATGCGCCAGTGACAGTGGATGAGGAAGTTGCTGATCCAAAAGAGCCTTTCGATTTCGGAGATCCTACCAAGACTGGAACTACCCCAATAGCAACAGCGGTGGGTATAGCGATTAGCGAAGACGGTTCTGATGTTATGGAAGGAAGATATTGGATAACAGAAGGCATCCATAATGAAGTAGTAAATGCAATTGGAGAAGCTGAAGATGCGTTGATGAATGTCTATAAAGAGGCACAAATTGCTGCTGGTAAAAAACTTGACGATACAACTGATGGATTTAATAAGGCTGTAGAATTACTTGACAAAGTAACTGGGGAAACGGGAGAAGATTCCACTTTCTCAAAATTCGCTTTGGCAAAAATAAATAATGCGCAGACGGGGCAGTTAGCGGGTGAGTACAGTGCATTAGATTCAGATGATAATCCGGGCACTGCCCTAGCAGATGGCGCTAAAGCAATTGCGTTATTATCAGATGAGACAGCATATAAAATAGCAAATGTTGTGGCTGGTACAAAAGAAAATCATACTACGTTGGAGAAGATAGAAGATGCGACCGAGGCGTTGGAAAAAGCATATAAAGAATATTTAAAAGCAGATGAAGGAGAGGCAGAAGTAATTAGCGCTCGTAAATTGAATTTAGATAAGCAAATCGCATTGGCTATTCTTGGCATTAAACCTCCTGACGGTGGCGGCGCATTGGAATTGCCAGATTCGTTACCAGCGGCTACAACAATCTTCAACACTCCTAATGAAAATGTAATTTATGTATATACGAAAACAAATGCTGGTACTCGAACAAGTGCTCAAACAGGTACTCTAACCACAAGAGGAGAAGCCGACGGAATTGCAGTATATAAGGCAGGTACGCATTCGTTAACTGCTGATACGGCAAAAGAAGGCTTCGGTAAGGATGCACAGTATTTCATTGTACCAGCGATAACATCTGATCCATATTCTGTTAAAATTGCAGATATAGCATTGCTAAAGCACGAGGCTAATGAAGAAAAACAAGGCACCTATATCACATATGCGGAAGCCAACGGTCATCTTAAAACGCTACGTAATTTATTTCAAGAGTTTGAAAAATACGATGGGGTAACAGATAAAGCGATAGAAGATATTGATAATGTAGCGGATTACGAAGCATATAGAGCCGAAGTGAGAGAAGGAGTTAAGGCGGCTGGAAATAACGATTACAATGCAGATACGAAGGTTGCGTTAGTTGTAGCGAAGATAGCCGGATTTGCTGAAGAAGTATCAGAGACTGTATCAGTTAGCGAAAGTACAGAGAAGCAAGAGGCAATAGAGGAGTTACAGAATTATTTACTACATCTAGGATATGCGGTGGAGGATACTAATGGTGCGTTCGAAGTAGCGACGTTAGCTGATGTGAAATTTGGCAAGGTGACAGCAATTGGCGAAACAAACGCTACAGCTCTTACTACTGCAGATGGACTAAGCGATCACATTAAAGAAAAATTTGCAAATGCTATAGCTGACACAGAATTCTATAACATTTCAAATGTAGGCGGAGTTGATTTAAATAAAGAGCAGAAATGGGTAACGCAAGCAGAACATGATGCGTTAGAAAATGTGTTGACTCGTTTACATAAATTATTCAAGGAAAACTTTATTACACAAACTAAACCTACGGATGCGAGCAACGATGTAGATAATATACTTTACACGACGGAAATGGTAAAAGCTGAAACTGCGAATTTGGTGGCAGCAATCGAGATGTATGATGAGGCAGGTAAGGACGGTATAAAAGCTGATTTTGCCAAATCGGTGAATGACATTGTTGAGGCACTAAAGGACGTAACCGAATATGTAACGATGGCTACTTTTAACATTGAGGCCGGAGCGTCGACTGCTCCAAAATTAACTGCTGCTAGAGTTATGAATACAGCTGGCAAAACCGTATTATCAGAGGACGGAGTATTTGCGATTACTCGCGAAGTTCTTACTGCTGCTCCAAATGGATTTACTCTAGATAAGGCTACACCATATAGCCTTATTCAGAATAAGCAACTCATCAATGGAGCAACTACTGGAGCAAATAGTGAAGCTACGCATTATGTAACACCAGCCGATTTGAATGCATTACTTACTGAAATCGAGCCAGTTGCTATCTTATTAGCAAACGATGATATAACCGGCACATCTAAAGGCGCGAAATTAAACGACACAACAAATGCCAATGTACATGCGCCAGAAATCGGAAACGCTAGCGCATTGGTTGACGATTTGGTAGATAAATTCTTTACTACAACTGATGGCGAAAATGCTTTAGAGATTCTTGTTGACAAAATTAAAACTGCGGTTAAAACGTTTGAAGACGCCAAGAAAGAAATTATACCATATAAAGCGACGAGAGATGCATTGCTTGAAGATGTGAATCCGAAAATGTTTGAAGATCCTGCGACGGCCGATGGAATTAGAAAAAATATTCTCGTGGATAAAGATAATGGTGAAGTGTATATCGCATCAGATGAAAATGTCGTAGTATCTAAAGACGGTGGCTATACTTATGTAACTTATGATACTACCGATCATAAATGGAATACTGAAGCTGAAGTAATTCCTACTACCAAAACATGGGTAACCATGGAAGCTCTGGATACGTATAACGTGGCAATCGCTATGGCAGAAACAGTTTTACGTGAGAGCCAAATTAATACTTATGCAATAATACCTGGTGCCAATGGTAATACGGCGAATGACACAGCATCTGATCAAGTTACTAATCCTAAAGATGATGCCGGAGAGAAAGCTGTATATGCGGAAGCTAAATTGAACGATGATGCATTGGCGAAGTTGGCAACCGCCGCGGCTAACGGTGACGATTACTTTGAAATAGTAAAAGAAACTTTGGCTAAAGCAACGGAGGCATTTGAGAAAGCGAAGCAGGCACCTGAAAGTGATGCGGTGCAAAAAGATTTAGACACATTTAAATCGAATCTGGATGCTATTTACAAAATTACAAAGCAGACTGATGCTACTACTGTGGAATCGTTTGAAAAACTAGGATATATAACGGGGACGACTCCGGTTCCGGGAAGTGATGTATTAACTGTACACGAATTTAAGAACGATAGATATCCAACAGGAGTATACGTGAGCCAAAACACTACTGGTGTTATCAACTC
This sequence comes from Candidatus Epulonipiscium viviparus, assembly GCF_030708075.1. Lineage (GTDB taxonomy): Bacteria > Bacillota > Clostridia > Lachnospirales > Cellulosilyticaceae > Epulonipiscioides > Epulonipiscioides viviparus. Next base: position 3,119,717 of record NZ_CP117982.1, read on the forward strand.
TGTAACTGGTAAATTATATGGAGTGGATGCAACTGGCGCAGATGATAGCGGTGCACCAAAAAGTTATGTAAGCGCGACATTGGCGAAAAATGTATTGGACGCTATTAATATGGCAGAGACAACTAAAGATACCCCGTTGGCTGTACTCGGAAAATTGATAGATAAAGATAAGGATTACTTCACAAATATTGAAACTAAAGTTCAAGCCGCGGTAGATGCATTTAAAGCAGGGGTTAAAGAACATTTGAGCAAAAACTTTAAGACGGCTTACACTAATGCTCAAGCAGTAATTGTAACTAATGGCGCATTGAACGATGGTACATTTAAATTAGATCCTGCAGTAACTGATTTGGCACTTAAAGATGCGCTTGATGTAAAATTTACAACAGATGGAAAAATTGATTTGGATTCAGATATTAAATTGGATGGTACGAAAATTCAAGAATCGCTAAATGGAATAGACAGATATAATTCGCAAGAAGATTTGAGCGGTCATTGGGTAACGCCGATGATGTTTAGTAACCTTAAAAATGCAATGATAGAGGCACAGGAAATGTTAAACGCCGCGGCAAATGCGGAAGCAAATATAGTACAAGCGTATGTGAATGCGTTGGACGATGTTGCAGCTATCAGGGTGGCGCTGGAAGGATATGGCAAGTTAGAGGGAGCAGCGAAGACGGAGGCAGAACAATTAGCGGCTAACGCAGTTGCGAGATTGAATGTAACTGATGAAGAGAGAGTAACACTTGAAGCGGCCATGACTAACGCACCATCTGATACAAAGGCTACCGACATATTAGATAAAATCAAAACAGAATTTTTCAAATATAGTTTGACTCCACTTCACAATGCTATCGCGGAATTTGCTCCTAAAGAAGTAGAGAGTATGGCGAAAGCGGGAGATTGGCGAGATAAAGCTGGAAAACTTTTATATGGCGACGCCTATGATTCAACTAAACCTGAAACTTATGCAACATTGCAGGTTAGAATTAGCGAGCTACCGGGTGGAGCAGATACGCTTACATTTGAAGAGTTAAAAGCGGCAGATACGGATAAGGCGGAAATTGGCGAGAGCTCCGATGGGAAACTACTATATGGATTGAATGATGCTGAGATCAGTAAAATAACAGATGGGCTAACGTATATCACGAAAGATTACGCAGATAAACTGATTGCCGCATTTGACGCATTGGTGGCGGACATCGCAGATGAGAAAGGTGACGAAGATGTATTGCGCACGTTGGCGATATTAGTGAATCAGTTTGAAGAAAAACCGTTGAGTGTCGCGGGAACCGAGGGAACTGCAAAGATCGAGTTGTACAATAGCTATATGACAGCATCTGATAGACTGACTGTTAAGGACGAAAAAGATGCATCGAAAGTTAAAGTTATAGTGGCAAGCGATAATCAAGGGGCTAATGTATTGAAGACCGAGTATTGGGTACCGTCAGCAGTGTTGAAAAATTTGACTAACGCATTAACCGCGACAGAAAAAATGTTGAGCACTCCATCTTCAAAAGGAAGCGCCGCATTTGTAAAAACATTGACCGCACAGATTACGACTAATACTCGTTTGGCAAATGCAATGAATCCGAAACCTGGTATTGCAACTGAAGAGCAAAACGCAAAATTGATAACAGCGAAGGCCAATTTATTAACTGCTGTAAATAAAGCAACGGTGATGGTAGGAAGAAAAGCATTTTTGGAAGATGGTACAGAAAACGCGAATGCCAATATTATAGATGAAGGACGCGTGGTGGTGAGTAAGTTATTCGGTACCGATGTGTCTGGAATGGATGTGGACGGAAACTTAGTACCAGATTCTGGAACAAGATGGACTACAAGCGTGGCAGCAGCATCGAAGGCAATAGATATGGCGATGGTTGCGTATAATAATCTATTAGCAACGGAGGTTTCGCTAGAAAGAGCTCTGATAAACTTAGAAAACTTTATGGCAAACTTCGAGAAGACATTAAGATACGGCGCGAAAGATGTTTACGATTCTGTAAGCGCAACAATGAAAACGCTAATTAAAAATGCACGTGAGGGCAACGCAACATATGAGACGGGCCCAATCATCGCAGTTAAGGATATTGCGATCAGCTTGCTAGGTGGCGCGGACATCGCAGTGAACGCCGTATGGACAACGAAAGCCGATGCGACAAGAATAACAGCAACCGTAAATGCCGCAGAGAAGTTTGTGAACACATTTGCCAACGTTGATGCTCCAGAGAAGCGAGTGGACTTAACTAAGATGGTAGCAGAGTTTAATAAACTGCGCAACGCATATGAATTGTTCTACGGAAGAGATATATTAGGAAACCCAGTTGATGTCGTATCGAAAGTTCAGCCGGGAACAGACAAAGTGGAAACGTCAGAGATTCGCGTCGCAATTGAGAAGGCAGTGGAGATAATTAACGACTTAGTTTATATGAAGGGAGCACCAAAACTTATTGCCAAATTTACGCCATTCGACGGAAAGGCGTCTCAAGAGTATGGATATGATCAATTAATACCAGATAGAGATTATGAGCTTGAGAAAATAGAGGACGGAGACGGTAATGGCAACGGCGTGGATGAAGCAAGTACAACAGACATTCGCGTATCAAGCAAAGTAGCGGGCGTCGATGTACCGGCAAAAACTAGCTGGGTACCGGCTAGTGCAGTAACAAAATTGGCAGGATCTGTAAATGCAGCGCAAGTAGCAGTGAGTAAATTCGAATCTGCAGGAGACAAAGCAAATCAAGCATCGTTGAATGTAGTGCTCCAAAATCTTGAGACAGCTATAACAGCGTTTAATAAAGCCGTGAAGGTTACAGGAGAAGAGTTGGATCCGAAGGCTGTAGGATATCAGGAAGCATATACGAAATTGTATAAAGCTATAGATCAGGGATTTGCGCAACTGGGATTAGACACAACGGGGCAGCCTGTAGAAGACGGTGGAGACTTGCCGTCAATGGATGGAGATTTGGCATTTAATAAAGAAGTGCGCATGAGTATCGCGGGAGATGGAGGCGATATAGATTCAGAATTCAATTGGGTACCGGTGGCAACTTATAATGCGTTTAAGAATGCGGTAGTAATAGCAAAACGATCATTGGACGCTTCGAACGCATCTGAAAAATCATTGACGAACGCGTTTAACGCCCTGGATAGAGTCGGAAATGCGATAAATAAAACAGCAACTCAGAAAGGTGAAGGGCAAAAAGATAAGCGCGATGGTATTATCGACGAGCTGTCAGGTAAAGTGGATGCGGCGAAGGATATATTATTCGAAGAAGCTGTGTTTGTGAGTGCGAACGGAAAAGATGTACCGACAGATAGTATGTGGATTAACCCTGTACATGCATCGAAACTCAAAGCGCAAATTGTGGCGGCAGAAGCAGCAATCTTTAATGCGAACAAAGATGCACACGAGACAACTGGCGTGAAGGGCACTGGAAAAACCACAATGGCATTATTAACCAATTTAGACAAGGCATTGACTTTATTATTGGATACCGTGAAGCCGGCTTCGGGATTATTAGAAGATGAAGAAAAAGTAGCGGCAGTTACGGCGAAGAATGAGTTGAAAGCTATAATAGATCAAGCCAATGCATATGCAAAAACGCGTGCAAGTAATTATCAGGGCACCGAGTTGGCAGATGGAGTGAAGTGGGTTACCGGAAATATAGTACCAGGATTCACATTTGACCAAAAGACAGAAGTAAAATTACGCCCAACTCTATTTATTGCTCAGGCAGCTAAGTTGGCCACAGTTACTTATTCTATACCATATACTAAAGTGGACGCTCAGAAAATGTATGAGGAAGCGAAGACTACTTTAGAAAATGCAATTTCGCAATTTGAAAATGTATTAAATAACAAAACACCAGATGGTAGAGATTATGATAATGGCAGATTGAAATTATCTGGAGAAGGCACGATGAATTCGATCAAGGCAGCGAAGGATGCGATTAATAAACGAATAGTAGAAATCACAGCGATGATGAAAATGACTCGCGTCGCTAACAATACAAATGCGATTGAAAAGCTCGCGAACGGATCGTATTATGCACCAGCAACAGAGGTTCAAGCAATTAATACTGCCATACTAAATGCGAAAAAGGAAATGGCTCTGCTAGAAAGAACAGTAGAGGCAGTGAGCGATTTGATTGGCGAGAGCGATAGTGTATTGGCAGCGTTGAATGTAGCGGCGACGAAATTTGAAAATGTTCGCGAAGTAAAAGGTACTAGCGAAGGAACAGTCTTTGACAATGCGGTAGCGGCAATGGAAATATTATTTGATGATAAGAATCCAATAGTGGTACCGTCTGAAATAACAGAAACTGCTGAGATTGCAGCATATGTGAAGGCGCTTGTGGAAAATGTTGTAATAGATTCAGCGATCGTGGTAACTGTAGACGCTACGATCTCTGATGCCGCAAAAGCGGGCGCTGCAGATGAACCAGAAGGAGAAGTAGGTTCTGCCGATGTTACAGTAACGTTAGCTTATGGTGAAGAAGATCCGAAAAATATTAAGAAGGAAGTTGTTTTGGCGGCCGCTCCATATAAGTGGGATTCTATTAGCAAGGCGAATATACTTTCAGCTGCATCAATAATATATGATCATAGAGAGAAGCTCGTTGTGGACGGCGTATTATTAGCTACGGCAGAGGGCACTACTGAGGCAGACAAACTTGAGGCTCAGGCGAAAGTTATAGCAAAAGATTTGAAAGATCAGATTACAGAGATGATTCATGATTCAGCGGTCGATGTATATATAGTAGCTGCGGATGCAGGATCTGAGGACGCACTGGAAACTGATAACGATATCACCACGCATGCGGAGGCCAATGCGTATGAGGCGCCAAAAGTTACGGCGAAAGGCGAGGAAAAAGGAAAGCTGAAGTTTAATGTAGTGTTGAGATTGCCTTATGCTGATGTACCGCAGTTGATGACTATCGCAGAACCTCAGATTATGCATCACCTAGATGAAGTAACCAATGACGGAGTTAAAGGAGCCGCGGATGCAAACAACGAATTCTATACTGTAATATTTAAGGAAGAATTCACGGCCACTGTGACTAACCCACCACAAGATGCGATAACGACAGTTGACACGGCCGCTGTAGAGATGGCAAAAGCAATTTATACTGAAAACAAAGCTAAGAATGCGTTCGCTGAGATTGAGAATGTGATTGGCGATACAGTAATAACGCAAGCACAAGCTGAGGCGAAAATAATTCTTCATATTACAAAGCTATTGGATGAGAAAGGATTTACAACTAACATAGCTAACGGATCAGCGACAACTACTGATAAGACCGTTGTGGATTATGCGGCGGTAGAAGATATGAAGTTTGAGGTAATCACAAAGACGTTTACAGCAGCAACAAAAGAAGCCGCTGGAAAAATTACGTTTGATGTAAGATTTACTCAGGGTGCAGTGATTGATACCGTAACTGGAGTAGCGGATTTAGCTATAGCCAAAATACCTGAGGATGAGCTAGGAGACTTTATGCTTGAGATAGAATCATTCCCTACATTACTAGAAAAGTATGCGTACGTGGAAAATTCTGATGGGTTAGGAGAATTTGTAAAGAAAACCGACGAGCTGGTAGCATTTGCTTTAACAGATAAGAATGCGAAGGACGTGTATTCGGCATCAACTATTTTAAGTGCGTTTTTAAATTCAGTAGCAGCTGAGAAAGGATTTGATCTTGGCGAGGATGACGATTCAATATTTATCACATTGCCAGATACAATATTTAAGGCACCACGATCAGCGACTCAGAAAGCCAAAGGGGTTGATGGATTCTATAAATTTGTGGTACAGATTAAAGAAGGAACTGCAGCTGACGCGAAAGTTAGAAAAACATTCCAAATTACAACACCGATCATAGCATTGCCATATGAGGCTCCAGCAGCAGTAAAAGCGGTAGAAGCAAACTTAATTTCGCTAGGATTGGATCTAGATGCGGTAGCCGAATTTGAGGAAGCGCAAGAGTTTGATGCGGTAGAATCAGTAATAGAAGTAGAAGAAGTATTTGATTTTGAAGGTGGATACGAAGAAGAATTCGTAGAAGAAGAGTTAACATTCGATGATTCGACTGAGTATGAATTTGAAGAGAGCTACGAATACGACCAAGAGTACGATGCATTGCTAGAAGAGGAGATGATATTTGAGGAGCAAGAAACATACTTCGAGGAGCAAGCGCTCTATGAAGAAGAGATAATGTTCGAAGAAGAAATGAATTTCGAAGAGGAAATGAATTTCGAAGAGGAAATAATATTCGAAGAGGAAATGATATTCGAAGAAGAAATGAATTTTATAGCAACGAAGAAACAATCATTTATAGCAAAAGTAAAAAATTTATTTAAGCGAGGATAAAAATCTTCAAAATAAAAACCTTTCCCAAAAAAAATTGGGAGAGGTTTTTTTTGTAGACATAATTTTGATTTTAATTCAAATTGAAGCATGTTTTTGTGTAATATTATATTTTTATTAATATTTGCGAAAAAGTTACTTAATCTTTAGTTAATTTTCATATTGAATATTTAAAAAAATCCGGATATAATTAGGTTACAAATTTAATTATGAAAACAAAGGAGAATGTTTATGGCAAAAATAATTGGTTCATCATTGTCAAATATACCATGGCAAAGCAAGCCGCTAAATTGTACAGACGCAATATGGAGATATACAAATAACCCAGTTATCAAAAGAGACGCGATTCCGTCATCGAATAGTATCTTTAACAGTGCCATTGTACCGTTCGAAAATAAATTTGCAGGCGTATTTCGATGCGATAGCAAGTCTCGAAGCATGGACATCTTTGCAGGGTTTAGCGAAGACGGCATAAACTGGAGTATAAACCATGATCCGATAAAATTTGAAGGTGCAGACAGAGAAATTTTAAAGGTAGAATATAGATATGACCCGCGAGTATGCTTCATAGAAGATCGATATTGGATCACCTGGTGTAACGGATATCATGGCCCAACGATAGGGGTTGGATACACCTACGATTTCAAGAAATTCACACAAGTGGAAAACGCGTTTTTACCGTATAATAGAAATGGAGTAATGTTCCCACGCAAAATCGACGGTCTATATACAATGCTCAGCCGGCCTTCAGATACTGGGCACACGCCGTTTGGAGACATTTTCTGCAGCCAAAGCCAGGATATGACGTTTTGGGGTAAACACAGACACGTGATGAGCACTATAAAAACAAATGCCTCAGCATGGCAATCGACAAAAATAGGAGCCGGGCCGATACCAATCGAAACAACAGAGGGGTGGCTCATGATATACCATGGGGTTCTAAACAGTTGTAACGGATTTGTATATAGCTTTGGTGCGGCACTACTAGAAATAAACAGGCCATGGGAAGTAAAATATCGAACGAAGCCGTACTTGCTATCACCGCAAGAGTACTATGAATGTGTAGGAGACGTACCGAACGTGGTATTTCCGTGCGCGGCACTGACTGATGCGAGCAGTGGACGAATAGCAATATACTATGGGTGCGCCGACACAGTAACGGGTTTGGCATTTGCGGAGGTTGACGAACTGGTAGAATATATCAAAAGGAATTCATTATAGTCGGCGTGAGCTGGCAAAATTGTTGCAGTTAAATATACGGAAAGAGGATTAGTATAAAAAGGAAAGGGCGTATATCATGAAAAAAAAGCGAATCAATTTGAAGGAAAATAACCAATTATTGCTTTTAGCTTTGCCAGGATTGATATGGTTTATCGTTTTTAGCTATTTGCCATTGATAGGTAATGTTATTGCGTTTAAAGATTTCAAGATACATAAAGGTGGTTTTTTAAATAGTTTGATACAAAGCGATTGGGTGGGGCTGGATAATTTTGAGTTTTTGTTTTCGTCGAGTGATACATTACTAATGTTGCGCAATACAATAGGATACAATTTGTTATTTATAGTTTTGGGTACGGCGATACCGATCATTATTGCTATCTCGATTAATGAGTTGCGCAACAAGAGAGCGGCTAAAGTTTATCAGAGCATTATGTTTTTTCCGTACTTTTTGTCGTGGGTAGTTGTAAGTTATTTTCTCTTTGCATTTTTGGATCCGTCTAAGGGCTTAATTAATGCAATACGCGAAGCGTTTGGGTATGAGTCAATTAACTTTTATTTAGAGCCCAAATATTGGCCATACTTTTTGGTTGCGCTAAATATTTGGAAAGGTCTCGGGTATGGCACTGTTTTGTATCTTGCCAGCATTGTGGGGATAGATAAAACGTATTACGAGGCAGCCATGCTAGATGGCGCTACCAAAATGCAACAAATTCGATACATCACTCTTCCTTTCTTAAAGCCGGTGGTCACTATTTTGGTAATACTTTCTGTTAGTAAAATTTTGAACTCAGATTTTGGACTGTTTTATCAAGTGCCAAGAAATTCGGGTGCGCTATATAGCGTAACTCAAACAGTAGACACATTCGTTTATCGTGCGATGACCAGCCTGGGAGATATTGGCATGAGCTCCGCCGCTGCGTTGTTCCAATCCACTGTAGGTTGCGTATTGGTGTTGCTTAGCAACTGGCTTATAACAAAGATTGACAAAGAAAATGCAATATTCTAACAAAAGGAGGACGGACGAACAATGGAAACCAAAACAGATTTCTCGCAAATAAGCAAGTCGAGCAATATAATGCTCCATATTATTTTTACGACACTAGCTCTGTTGATGCTTTTGCCAGTTGTTTTTGTAGTGATCATATCGTTTAGTAGCCAAAATTCTATTGCAGAAAATGGGTATAGCTTTTTTCCATCGGAGCTGAGCTTGGAGGCATATAAATATGTTTTTAGCAATGGGCAAAGCATCATGTCATCATTTTTAGTTTCTGTGATCGTAACGATTGGTGGTACGCTATTAGGAAGCATCTTGATGTCTACCTATGCCTATGTGCTATCTCGCAAAAACTTCAAATATGTAAAATTTTTCACAGTCGTCGCATTGATCCCTATGTTATTTTCGGGTGGTATGGTAACGAACTATCTAATAATGACCACGCTTCTAGGTTTAAAAGATAGCTTATGGGCATTGATTTTGCCATTGCTAATGAGCTCATTTTATATATTTGTTCTAAAGGCATTTTTTCAAGGATTCGTGCCAGAAGCGATCATAGAATCAGCCAAAGTTGATGGAGCAACAGAGTGGCAAACTTTCACCAAAATCGTTATTCCGGTTGGCAAGCCGGGGATCGCCACTATTGCATTGTTTCTTACATTGGGATACTGGAACGACTGGTTTCAAGCGATGTTGTATATCGAAACACAAAGCAAAGTGCCTATTCAATATTTATTAATACGAATGGAAAATACAAGCAATTTTTTGAAGCAAATGTCAGCTTATATGGGTGCGAGCGTCGCGGAGATTGCAGCCAACATGCCGTCAGATACATTAAAAATGGCCGTGGTGGTAATTGTCGTATTGCCAATAGCGTTGTCCTACCCATACTTTCAAAAATATTTTGTACAGGGGCTCACAGTTGGTGCGGTAAAAGAGTAAGCTGCCGCCGCTGAACGGGTAATATTTTTCTGCTGTTAAAAATACTTTCATAATACACTTTTTACTAAAGGAGACAAAACGATGAAAAAATATCTTTTCGCATGTATGGCACTATCTATGACAATGGTGGGGTGCTCCTCCACGGCTTCTTCCGATGATGTTATTCTAAAAGCTCATTTTATTGGTGCGCCACCTGCAGATGAACAAATAGTAGAAGATAAGCTTAATGAGTATCTCAAGGCTAATTTTGGTTTTGGCTTAGAGATGGTATTTACAGATTTTGGTGACTTTGACCAAAAATCACAACTGATAATAAATTCTGGCGAAGACTACGATATTATTTTTACTTGTGCCTGGGCAAATGACTACCAGAACAATGCGCTAAAGGGAGCCTTTTTAAACTTAACCCCATATCTTGAGTCGCCAGAGTATCAAGAGCTATACGAAACCATCGATGAAGGGTTTTGGGACGGAGCGCGAGTTAATGGCTCGATATATGCGGTTCCGACGCAAAAAGAAATTGCTCTGATGCCGATGTATCAATTTAACAAGGCATATGTGGAGGCAGCAGATTTTGATTATCAGAATGTAACCAAACTTTCTGATGTGGAACCTTATTTGGAATTTGTGAAAAATACTTATCCAGAAGCATACCCCATGTTAGTGTTTGGCGATAGAATATTTGGAGGGACATATGATTATTTGCTAGGCTTTGAGTATCCCCTAGCTGTGGATAATAATGGAAAAGTTGTATATATGTATGATTTACCGGAAGTACGAGAGCATGTCATAACTATGGGAGAGTTTTTTGAGAAGGGTTATGTAAACTTGGATGCGGCAACGCGAACTGGCAGACCTCAGCTTGGCGAAGCGTATGGGCTCGGCTTGGCATCAGGGCAACCTTTTGCCGAAGTTACTTGGAGCCTAGATTCGGGATATGATATCGTCGCAGCAGAGCTGGCGAAACCAATTGTTACTACTAGCAGTACTCGCGGAGCTATGATGGGTATTAATCAAAACAGCGAACATCCAGAAGAGGCTCTCGATTTGCTTCAAATTATAGCAACTGATTCAGAATTTCATAATCTATTGAATTATGGCATCGAGGGTGTGCATTACGAAAAAATTAGCGATACGCAAATCGAACGCACCGAAGCTGGACTGGGAAGATATGCGATTCCGTCATTTTCATTGGGCAACTTATTTAATACGTATACGCTAAAAGGTGAGCCAGAAAATAAATGGGAAGTATTTCAGCAAGAAAACGATGAAGCATATCGTTCGCCGTTACTGGGATTTGCTGCAAATATATCGGATCTCAAAACCGAGCTTGCAGCAATGAACAACCTTCGCGCTCAATACGAACCGCTTATTCAAACAGGCTCTGTGGATGTCGAAACTTATATAGAAGAATTTAGAACTAAGTTAAACGAAGTTGGTATGCAAAAAGTTATAGATCAAATGCAAGTTCAAGTGGATGATTTTTTGAAATAAAAAGGAGTAGTGTTATATGAAATTGAAAAAATACCTATTAACATTTTTGATAGCATCGATGTCTATTGTTGGCGTAGGATGTAGTAACTCAGATCAGGACAATGATGCCGTAACGTTGAAAGCTCACTTTATTGGAACCCCGCCGGCAGATCAGCAGCTAGTAGAAGATGCCGTAAATGAATACCTTTTGGATAATTTTGGTTTTGGCTTAGAAATCGTATTTACCGACTTTGGAGACTTTAATCAAAAATCAGCAATGATCATAAATACAGGCGAAGAATACGACATTATATTTACTTGCTCATGGGCAAATGATTACCAAGCAAATGTGTTAAAAGGGGCATTTTTGGATTTGAGTCCATATCTTGCGATGCCAGAATATCAAGACTTATACACTACTATCAACGAAGGCTTTTGGGAGGGTGCCAAAGTTAACGGCTCAATATATGCAGTTCCGACGCAAAAGGAAATTGCCATGATGCCAATGTATCAGTTTAACAAGGCATATGTGGAAGCCGCAAATTTCGATTATCAAAATGTAGCTAAATTTTCAGATCTAGATCCATATTTAAAATTCGTAAAAGAAAACTATCCAGATGCGACGCCGCTCTTGCTATCGGACCAAAAGATATATCGAGGCGAGTACGACTACGTATTAGGATTTGACTATCCGATTGCAGTAGACGCGAACGGAAAAGTTTCATATATGTATGAGCTACCAGATATCAAAGATTATATTGTAACGGTGCGCGACTTTTTCTTGAAGGGATATGTCGATCCCGATGCGGCCACAAGCGACGGAGACATGGGCTCGGAAGCCGAAAACTGGGGCGTAAGTATAGCAGATGGGCAGCCGTTTGCTGAGGTTACTTGGAGCATAGACATTGGCTTCGATGTAGTAACGGCACCTCTGGCAAAACCAATTGTTACCACTAGCAGTACTCGCGGAGCTATGCATGGCATTAATATTAATAGCGAGCATCCGAGAGAAGCGCTCGACTTCCTACAGGCATTAAATGTAGATCCGAAGCTGCATAACTTAATTAATTACGGCATCGAGGACGTGCATTATACAAAGGTTAATGATACGCAAATTCTTCGAACAGAGCAAGGATCTTCTAAGTATAGCGTACCATCTTTTGCGCAAGGGAATCTATTTAATACCTATACTCTAGCAGGTGAGCCAGAAAACAAATGGGAAGTTTTTAAGAAAGAAAACGACAGTGCGATACGCTCGAACTTGCTAGGCTTTTCGGTAGATACATCGAACCTCAAAAACGAGATGGCGGCAATAAATAATTTGCGTGTACAATACGAGCCGCTTCTTCGAACTGGTTCGGTAGATGCAGAAGAGGGTATACAGGAGTATAAAGATAAGCTAAACCAGATAGGGTTACAAAAAGTGATAGATACCATTCAAACTCAGGTAGATGAATTTCTGAAAAAATAGCAATAATAATAAAGAAAAGAAAAGAGGTTTGATTTATGAAAAAAATATATCTCATACACCACTCCCATACAGATATTGGATATACGGACTTGCAAGAGAAAATTATCTATAACCACATTAATTATATCTATAAAGCAATGGACTTGATTTTGGCAGGCTACGAAAACGACACTGAAATGAAGCATTTTAAATGGAATTGCGAATCTTATTTTGCCGTAGAGAGATTTTTGGATGATGCAACAGAGGCGCAACGAGTTCAGTTTTTTGATCTGGTAAAAAAAGGCAATATAGGCTTGTCTGCAACATATCTAAACTTCACCGATTTGGTGGATAAGTATATACTAGATTCCAAGACCAAGCAAATGGTTCAAATTTGTAAAAATTATGATACATCTATTAAAGTAGCCATGAACGCAGATATAAACGGGATTCCATTAGGCGCGTTAGATGTATTTTTGGAGAACGGAATAGAGTTTTTATTCACCAACGTCCATTGCCATCATGGCATGTATCCGCTATATAAAAATCAGGTGCCATACTATTGGGAGCGCAACGGCAAAAAGTTACTAGTCTGGAGCGGCGAGCACTACCATCTTAGCAATAGCTTTGGGCTTGTGCCAACTAAACCAGAAAGCGCGGATCTCGTTCAGGTTGAGAAAGCGTACGCGGCAATCATGAAATATATAGCTCAATGCGATGCCAATGGATATAAATACGACTTTATTCCGCTATCGATATCGGGAGTATTTAGCGACAACGCGCCTCCTAATGCTATAATAATGGAAATGATCAACGCGTTTAACTCGTATACAAATGAAATTCAGCTCGAAATGCTAACGATTGAAGAGCTCTATAGTAAGATAGCAGATAAGCTGATCGACGTTCCAACATATAGCGGGGACTTAACCGACTGGTGGTCACACGGGGTAGGAAGCACTCCATACGCGGTAAAGCATGCCAAAGAGGCCGTTAGAATTCATAGAATTTGCCAAGCCCTGGATGCCAGCCGCGAGGTGCTTACCGACCAGAGACTGCAAAACGTCGAGAACAACCTGCTGCTATTTGCAGAGCATACTTGGGGGCATTCATCCACAATTAGTAATCCATACGATACAATGGTCCAAAACCTCGATATCAGAAATATCAGCTACGCATCAAAGGCACACGAAAGCGCATCAGAAAACCTAGTCCGTATACTGCATAAAAAAGGCGACATCTTGCAATATTATGGCAGATCTGGCAAAGTTAAAGCCATTAATCCGTCAAACGAGGAAGTTACACAAGTGGTATCATTCTATATTGAAGTGTGGGGCTTTGGCGATATAAACGTCGTATGCAATGGAGTCAAGATGGTAACTCAAATCGGTGCGCATCCAAGAGGCATCGAAATAAAATTTGTTGACACATTTGCCGCGCATGAAGAAAAAATTTACACTTACCAAGAAATCGAGAAAGCTGAACATGCGGTAAACTCAGGAATTGCACACATCGGTTCAGAGCGCATCCAAGATATTGTAAATGAGTACGACCCGATAATTTGTACTTTGCCGTATCAGCTAGAAAACGAGTGGTTTAAAATCAGCTACGAAAGCGGTCTTGGGGTAACATCATTTTATAATAAGGTAGAAAATTGTGAGATGCTAGTAGACGGTGCCAAGTTTTTTGAGCCTATCTACGAAGTGAGTGCAACAAACACAAATGCCTATGAGGAAAGACGTCTACTAGGCAGAAACATCCGAGGTTTGCATGCCAAAAAATATCATGGCAGACTAGAGAATATCCAGTTGCTAGCCCATGGCAAAGTATATACAGAAATTGAGCTTACGTATAAATTAGAGGGCACCAAATTTAGCTCGATAATAATCAGATTCTATCACCAGATTCCTAAAATAGACTTCAAGTATAAAGTCGCAAAGACCCTGGTATTAGATCCCGAAAGCTTATATTTACCGTTAGCGCTAAACATACCGGCTAAAAAAGCATACGTAGATAAAGCCGATGCGACATTTAGACCGGGCGTTGAGCAAATACCAGGAACGTGCATGGAATACTACTTGATCGATAATGGAATAATATACCAAAATCAGCACAGTAGCATATATATTAATACCCTTGATGCTCCTCTTATATATATGGGGCAATTGAAATCGCATCCAATCACGCTGTGTAATAATGAAGAAACAAATAACGATAGACCGATATATTCTTGGATTATGAATAACCTCTGGGAAACTAATTTCAAGATTAATTTATCGGGCATCACCGAGTATTGCTATAGCCTAGGACTTGTGTTAGATCGAGATATTTCAAAAACGCACGAAGCCATGAAAGATAATGCAATGGGTATTACAACTTTTATTATTGAATAGAAATGGCGCATAATTATGAATGAAAAAAAAGTGATTCTACAAGACATTGCCGATAGATTATCGATTAGTAAAGTAACAGTATCAAAAGCTCTTAGCAATAAAGAAGGTGTCAGTGACGAATTGCGAAAAGTCATACACACAACGGCAAAAGACATGGGATATATGCCTATTAAAAATAAGAATTATGAGAGCGGTAAAATAGCAGTGCTCGTTCGAGAAAGATATCTTCAAAACGATTTATACCAAACTTTCTATATGGATTTTTATCAACAGTTGGTTAGCAAATTAATGCATGCTGATTTTTTGTGCAGCTTAATGCCGGTAAAGCATAGCGAAACGAACATTGATAAAGTTATAGATAATTTGCTTGCCAACAAAATTTCGGACGTAATTATTATGGGGCCATTAAAAGACGTTTTTATCGAGAAGCTGCGCAAAAGTAATTTGAATATACTATTTTTGGATTACTATTTATCTGATCATCCCGAGGCCTGCGTTGCGGTAGATAATTTTTACGGAGCATACGAAATCACCAAATACTTGATCGACAGGGGTCACCGTAAGATAGGATTTGTGGGTACCATCCGCAGCACAGCAAGTATACTCGATAGATATCTTGGCTACCTAAAAGCCTTATACGAAAAGGGACTAAATCCCAGCATTCTTGTAGATGACCGAGATGCGAATGGCAAGGAGAAAAATATATACCTACCAAATGACTTGCCGACAGCCTTTGTATGTAACTGTGGAGAGACGGCTTTTAAAGTTGCCATGGAACTCGAGGCTCAAGACCTTAAAATACCAGCAGATATTTCGATCGTAACATTTGATGATGACAGCTTTTCTAAAATATGTAAACCGCCTTTAACCACCATGAAATTTGATATAGAAAGCATGGTCGATAAAGTGATACAGTTAATTACACGAACCCAAGAACAAGAAGAATGCGATGGATTTAGGACTCTTGTCGCCGGAAACATAATAGAGCGCCAATCCGTACGAACTCTTTTCTGATGCCTCCCACAGTGGGAGGCTTTTTTGTTGCGTATAACTCGAGGTTCTAAAATCGCGAATCCATAATATAGTAAAATAGAACAGTAATTTAGGAGTGGAAGGTATGAATACAACTGATTTTACAAATAAAATTATAGGTGCATTTTTGGGCTTTATTGTAGCAGATGCTATGGGGGTTCCAGCAGAATTTACAACAAGACAAGCCAGAGATGAAGATCCGATATTCGAAATGCGTGGCTATGAAGTCTATGATCAGCCTCCTGGGACTTGGTCAGACGATTCTTCGTTGCTCCTATGCTCGATACAAACCATTTCGGAAGGATATTCCATCCAAAAATTAGCACATTACTTTATAGAGTGGTATAGAACAGGATATATGTCCGCTCATGGTGAAATATTTGATATAGGTTTGGCCACACGAATTGCGCTCTCAAATATAATGATGAAAGTTCCGCTTTTGTTATGTGGCGGCGACGATGAATATAGCAATGGCAACGGTGCGTTAATGCGAATACTTCCTTTTGCGTTTGTTTTACGAGACAAGGATTTTTCATATAAACTTGCTTTAATCACAGAAGTCTGTTCTCTCACACATAGGCATCCTCGCTCTATTTTGGCCTGTTTAATATATGTCGAGTTTGTTATAAATCTCATATCACTTGACAAATATGCCGCATACGAAAAAACTATGAATTTCATCTCAATAACTAATGTATTTAAAAAAGACTTCAAGTTTTATCACAGGCTGTTTAGCGGTGAAATTTTAGTTGCCGAGCGAGACGAAATCAAGTCTACAGGGTATGTAGTATATAGCCTAGAATCTGCCATATGGAGTTTTATGTCCACCAATAATTATGACCAAGCCATTGTTCGGGCTATCAATTTGGGTGGCGATACCGACACCATTGGTGCGATCACTGGCGGACTTGCTGGTGTTTATTATGGATTTTCTGCCATTCCAAAAGATTGGTTAAGCTATATCGTGGGGCAAGATAAAATCTATACGGTTTGTAAAGATTATCTTGCTATAATATAAATTTCCCCCATTGACAGGGGGAAAATTTACTCTTCATCTTCGGCTTCAGCCTTCAATTTATACATCTCATCTTTTAACTTTACGATTAAATCGGCATACTCGGGGTTGTCGTATACGTTGTTTAATTCGTGAGGATCCTTTTTTAAATCAAACAATTCCCATGCCGCTTCTCGATACTCATCTATAGTACCACTTTTTCCCAATGCCTGCGCGTAATAGTAAATCAGCTTATAGTCGAGGGTGCGAATTCCATAGTGAGACCAAATATTGTGGTGCGCAAGGTGCATCCAGTATCTATAATACATTGCAGTCTGAATTGCCGGTGCGTTTTCGTCTTCTAATATTCGCCTAAACGACTTTCCTTGCATATCATCTGGAATCGGCACTCCCGCAAAGTCTAGAAATGTTTCGGCAAAATCTAAATTAAGAATCATCTTATCGCTAACTCTCCCCGCTTTGATCGCGCGCGGATATTTAATTACAAACGGCATCCTCAAAGATTCCTCATACATAAATCTCTTGTCATACCACCCGTGATCTCCCAAGAAAAATCCCTGGTCAGAAGTATATACTACAATCGTATCTTCCGCAATGCCCTCTTCGTTCAGGCAATCTAGCAGCTGCCCGATTCCATCGTCTACGCTGGCAACGCATCGTAAATAGTCTTTGATATATCGTTGGTATTTGAAATTTTTGAGCTCGGCATAGCTACTAAAACTAACTGGTACGCCCGTTTCTTCCGGAGTCAGCGTATATCCCTCTAACGAATCTGGTGGCGGAATTTTGTCCATAGGTCTTTTAGTCGGAGGAGGGACAAGTTTTAAATCTCGATACATAAAATCGTTATCAATTCTCATTTCTGCTTCACGAGCCGCGTCGCAACGGGTGGCGTAATCATCGTCAAAAGTTTCGGGTTGCAGTATTTCTTCATCTTTATATAGATCAGCATATTTGGCACTCACGGTCCACGGTCTATGCGGCGCTTTGTGGTGGCACATCAACATAAAAGGCTTACTTTTGTCGCGATCCTTAATAAAGTTAAGAGACATATCAGTAATAATATCTGTGGCGTATCCTTTAAAAATTTTATCCTCGCCCTGCTCTCTCATCTTAGGGTCAAAATACTCGCCCTGTCCGTGAAGAACACAATAATAGTCAAATCCAGTAGGGTCCGCATATCCTCCCTCCCCAAGATGCCACTTACCAATTATGCCGGTTTGGTATCCCGCTTTTTGTAGCAACTTCGGAAACGTCTGCTGTCTACCATCAAATTCGTCATTTAGCGTAATTACCCCATTAAGATGGCTGTGTTTTCCAGTAAGAATGACAGCTCTACTGGGTGCACAAATAGAGTTAGTACAAAAACAATTATCAAATCTCATTCCCTCATTGGCAATGCGGTCCATATTGGGCGTCACATTGATCTTGCTACCATAACAGCTCATCGAGTGAGACGCATGGTCATCAGTCATTATAAAAACGATATTAGGTTGGTTCACAATTATAATTTCCTTTCCGGGGATATTAAAGGCGTCTAATAATGATGACCACCTCATTATATCATTTGTCAGAATTCATAATTTTATGCTAATTATTTTGTTTTAGCAACCACTGAAATTATAACCGCCTCCATTGCACAAGCCAGTTCCAAAAGCCAAAGTAATCTCCGTTGCTTATACATATCCTACAACCAATTTACCATCCTTAGTCCTGCCTATTAGCTTGGCAACGAAATCGCATGGGTCAGCGGTCAAGTAGGTATCTCCGGCGAACGTTACAACAGTGCCCTCGGCATGTTTTCGAATAGCAATAGCCCTTGCACCTTTACCAAAATTTACCGCTTTTGCTGCACCGAATATAAAAGATTCCATTATAAAATCATTAATATCAGTGGTCTTAGTTGCAATGGCGGTGATTTCGTCTTCGAACGCATAAGCGTCACCTTCAATCGCGTTATCCGATGCATCACTTCCGATCACATTATCCGATGAGTCACTTCCGATCACATTAGCCGATGAGTCACTTTCGACCGCGTTATCCGATGAGTCACTTTCGACCGCGTTAGCCGATACGTCACTTCTGACCGCGTTATCCGATGAGTCACTTCCGATCACATTAGCCGATGCATCACTTCTGACCGCGTTAGCCGATGCGTCACTTCCGATCACATTAGCCGATGAGTCACTTTCGATCACATTAGCCGATGCGTCACGTCCGACCGCATTAGTCGATGCGTCATCTTTGATCGCATTAGCAGAATGCGTCGCCTTCGATCACATTAGCCGATGCGTCACTTCCGATCACATTAGCAGATGCATCACTTCCGATCACATTAGCCGATGAGTCACTTCTGATCCACGTTATCCGATGAGTCACTTCCGATCACATTATCCGATGAGTCACTTCCGATCACATTAGCCGATGAGTCACGTCCGATCACGTTAGCCGATGCGTCACGTCCGATCACATTAGCCGATGAGTCACTTCCGACCGCGTTAGCCGATGAGTCACTTCCGACCGCATTAGCCGATGAGTCACTTCCGACCGCATTAGCCGATGCGTCATCGTTGATCGCATTAGCCGATGCGATCACTTCTGATCGCATTATCCGATGAGTCATCCGATTACAGTTAGCCGATACATCACTTCCGATCCATACTTAGCCGATTAGTCACTACTGATCACATTAGCCGATGAATCACTTCTGACCGCGTTAGCCGATGCGTCATTTTCGATAGCGTGAGCCGATTCGGCATCTTTGATATGCGTTAGCCGATGCGTCACGTCCGACCGCGTTAGCAGGTTCATAAGCTACATTTGCATCAGAAAAGGCTTTGAACAACTCATGTAGGCTTGACTTACGAGTTCCATTGCCTGGTCGTCGCTAATACGAGTAGAACTTTTGATCGTATTAGCAGATTCGTCGACATGGATGTATAATTGGAAGATTCATCGACATTGATAGTGTTATCAGATACGTCATCGTTGATCGCATTAGCAGAATCATCATCTTCGATAGCGTCAGCCGATGCGTCACGTCCGAACCGCGTTATCCGATGCGTCACTTCCGATCACATTATCCGATGCGTTACCTTCTGATCGCGTGAGCCGATGACGTCACTTTCGATCACATTAGCCGATGAGTCACTTCCGATCACATTATCCGATGCGTCACTTCCGATCACATTAGCCGATGAGTCACTTCCGACCGCGTTAGCCGATGAGTCACTTCCGATCACATTAGCCGATGCGTCACGTCCGACCGCGTTAGCCGATGCGTCACTTCCGATCGCATTAGCCGATGCGTCACTTCCGATCACATTAGCCGATGAGTCACTTCCGACCGCGTTAGCCGATGCATCACTTCCGATCACATTAGCCGATGCGTCACCTTCGATCGCGTTAGCCGATCATCACTTCCGACCGCATTAGCCGATGAGTCACTTCCGATCACATTAGCCGATGAGTCACGTCCGATCACATTAGCCGATGCGTCACTTCCGACCGCGTTAGCCGATGCGTCACTTTCGATCACATTAGCCGATGAGTCACGTCCGACCGCGTTAGCAGGTTCATAAGCTACATTTGCATCAGAAAAGGCTTTGAACAACTCATGTAGGGCTTGACTTGCGAGTTCCATTGCCTGGTCGTCGGTAATACGAGTAGAACTTTTGATCGTATTAGCAGATTCGTCGACATGGATTATATTGGAAGATTCATCGACATTGATCGTGTTATCAGATACGTCATCGTTGATCGTATTAGCAGAATCATCATCTTCGATAGCGTGAGCTGATACGGCATCTTTGATAGCGTGAGCTGATTCGTCATCGTTGATCGCATTAGCCGATGCATCATCTTTGATAGCGTGAGCCGATGCGTCATCGTTGATCGTATTAGCAGAATCATCATCTTCGATAGCGTGAGCCGATGAGTCATCTTTGATCACATTGGCGGATTCGTCATCTTTGATAGCGTTAGCCGATGAGTGGCCTTCGATCGTATTAGCAGAATTGTCGCCTTTGATAGCGTGAGCCGATGAGTGGCCGTTGATCGTATTAGCTGATGAGTCGTTTTCGATAGCGTGAGCCGATACGTCACCTTTGAACGCGTTAGCCGATACGTCATCTTTGATAGCGTGAGCTGATGCATCATCTTTGATAGCGTTAGCCGGTGCGTCATCTTTGATAGCGGGAGCTGATTCGTCATCGTTGATCGCATTAGCCGATACGTCGCCTTCGAACGCGTGAGCCGATGAGTCACCTTCAATCGCGTGAGCCGATGCGTCATCGTTGATCGCATTAGCCGGTGCGTCACGTCCGATCACATTAGCCGATGAGTCGTTTTCGATAGCGTGAGCCGATACGTCATCGTTGATCGTATTAGCAGATACGTCGCCTTCGATTGCGTGAGCCGATGCGTCATCGTTGATCGCATTAGCTGATGAGTCGTTTTCGATAGCGTGAGCAGATGCGTCATTTTCGATAGCGTGAGCCGATACGTCGCCTTCGATTGCGTGAGCCGATGCGTCATCTTCGATCGCATTAGCCGATGCGTCACGTCCGACCGCGTTAGCCGATGAGTCATCTTCGATAGCGTGAGCTGATGCGTCATCTTTGATAGCGTGAGCCGATACGTCATCGTTGATCGCATTAGCAGAATCGTCGCCTTTGATAGCGTGAGCCGATGCGTCATCGTTGATCGCATTAGCGGATTTGGCATCTTTGATAGCGTGAGCCGATACGTCGTTTTTGATCGCGTTATCCGATGAGTCATCTTCGATAGCGTGAGCCGATGCGTCATCGTTGATCGTATTAGCCGATGCGTCATCTTCGATAGCGTTAGCCGATACGTCATCGTTGATCGCATTAGCCGATCCGTCATTTTTGATAGCGTGAGCCGATACGTCATCTTTGATAGCGTGAGCAGAATCGTCACCTTTGATAGCGTGAGCCGATGAGTCATCTTCGATCGTATTAGCAGATGAGTCGTTTTCGATAGCGTGAGCCGATGCGGCATCTTCGATCGTATTAGCAGAATCGTCGCCTTCGATCACATTAGCCGATGAGTCACCTTCGATAGCGTGAGCCGATGAGTCATCTTCGATAGCGTGAGCTGATGCGTCATCTTCGATAGCGTGAGCAGATTCGGCATCGTTGATCGCATTAGCCGATGAGTTGTTTTCGATAGCGTGAGCCGATGCGTCATCGTTGATCGTATTAGCAGAATCATCATCTTCGATAGCGTGAGCCGATGCGTCATCGTTGATCGCATTAGCCGATGCATCATCTTTGATAGCGTGAGCCGATGAGTCACCTTCGAACGCGTTAGCCGATACGTCATCGTTGATCGCATTAGCCGATGAGTCGTTTTCGATAGCGTGAGCCGATGAGTCACCTTCGAACGCGTTAGCCGATCCGTCATCTTTGATCGTATTAGCAGATTTGTCATCGTTGATCACATTGGCGGATTTGGCATCGTTGATCGTATTAGCCGATGCATCATCTTTGATAGCGTGAGCTGATGCGTCATCTTCTATCGTATTAGCAGATTCGTCGACATGGATTATATTGGAAGATCCATCGACATTGATCGTGTTATCAGATAGTCATCGTTGACGTATTATCAGATGCGTCATCTTCGATAGCGTTAGCCGATGCGTCACCTTCAATCGTGTGAGCCGATACGTCGCCTTCGAACGCGTGAGTCGATGAGTCATCTTCGATCGTATTAGCCGATACGTCGCCTTCGACCGCGTTATCCGATGCATCATCTTCGATAGCGTGAGCAGATTCGGCATCGTTGATCGTCCGAGCAGAATCGTCATCTTTGATAGCGTGAGCCGATGCGTCATCGTTGATCGCATTAGCTGATGAGTCGTTTTCGATAGCGTGAGCAGATGCGTCATTTTCGATAGCGTGAGCCGATACGTCGCCGTTAATCGCATTAGCTGATGAGTCGTTTTCGATAGCGTGAGCCGATACATCGCCGTTAATCGCATTAGCCGATGAGTCACTTCCGACCGCGTGAGCCGATGCATCACTTCTGACCGCGTTATCCGATGAGTCACGTCCGATCACATTAGCCGATGCGTCATCGTTGATCGCATTAGCAGAATCGTCGCCTTTGATAGCGTTAGCCGATACGTCGCCTTTGATCGTATTAGCAGAATCGTCGTCGTTGATCGTATTAGCTGATGAGTCGTTTTCGAACGCGTGAGTCGATGAGTGGTCTTCGATCGTATTAGCAGAATCGTCGCCTTCGATAGCGTGAGCCGATGCATCATCTTTGATAGCGTGAGCCGATGAGTCATCTTCGATCGTATTAGCAGATGAGTCGTTTTCGATAGCGTGAGCCGATGCGTCATCTTCGATAGCGTTAGCCGATTCGGCATCATTGATCGTATTAGCAGAATCGTCGCCTTCGATAGCGTGAGCTGATTCGTCATCGTTGATCGTATTAGCCGATGCGTCATCTTTGATAGCGTGAGCCGATGCGTCATCTTCGATAGTGTGAGCTGATTCGTCATCGTTGATCGTATTAGCCGGTGCGTTATCTTTGATTTCTGTTGCCGCAAGCTCGGGAGAGTCAGTTTCTACTAACGTATCTTCATCTAATATGAGGATTTCTGTTTCGCTGAGGCGTCTTAGCCTGCGAGGGATTATTAATGGCAAAATTTGGTTTTTAGAGCTATGATTGTCGTTCGGATAGTCATTGGCTTTGTTGATGTCGATCACGGCCATTGACAGGTGCGTGGCTCTGCCGTATTTGTCTACTAGCACGTTGGGGCGCTCTATCTTATGCCATAATGTTCGTACACCGTTTTCATATACTGTGGATGTCGATGTGTATGCGAAGCCGTCTTCGTAGAACCAGTTGATCCCATCTGCAGATCGCAAGTATATGGCCCTAAAATCGATAAATCCATTTATTATCATATGGTATTGCAACTCGTCTTTCCACATTACGGGATCTTCGTATACAGACTTGCGATACCGTTCGGGCACTGTTGTGTTCTCTTGGATTGTGCCTGTTAGCACTTCGTAGGGCCCCAAAATTCCTGAAGTGCTTTTGATCATATTGCCAGCTTTGCTAACAAAGAGCAAGGACCCGTCTTCTAGCTCAACTCCCGATAGATTTCTTTCGTATCGATATGCGCGCTGCGAGTCGTTGTGGTTTACTTTCATTTCGCCTTCGTATTTCCAAGGACCACTAATGGATTTGGAGCTTAGAAGGATTGGCGTAAAGTTTACTAGTGTGTATAGCAAATAACTGCCATCGTTTCGCAAAATTATATTTGTGTTATGTCCCGACGAATTTAAATTTTCGACGCCAGCGGTGTAGGTATATGCTTTTTCTCGAGAGACTTTGTATGGCCCCAGGGGATCGGTTGAAGTTGCATATGCAGTAGTAGAAGACGGCCAGTCCCAATGACCTCGGCGAGTATTTTCTGGCCATCGAACAATATTGATATGATATTTGCCGGCCTCTTCGACAATTCTGCCGCCCCAGTATGAGTATTCGTTATCTTCTATGCCGTTATTTTTATCGCGAGGTAATACATATGAGGCGCCCCAAATTCCAGCATTTACCATAGTTTTTGTTACTGGGAGGGGCTGAATTAGATCGCTAAAAGATGCGCCTGGAATGGCCGAAACTATTGCAGTAGCGGGAGCCGAGAGAGGGCTTTCGTTGCCGCAAAAATCTATGGCGCTGACAGAATAGGTGTTTGTAGATCCTTTGATAGGAAGCATGTCCACAAATTTCTGATAGTTACTATGATGGTAGTGTAGTAATGAGAGCTCCTTTGTGATTGAGTCCGCGCGATATATATTGTAAAACTCTGTATCGTTATTGGCATCGTCCCAGCTTAAGGTAACTTCCCATTTTGAGCCAGTGGCGACGAGGTTGGTAGGGGCAATAGAGATGCCATCATCTGGCTTGATTCCGATGACGGGATATGCTGGAGATGCCGCGTCGTCATGGCTAAGTCGAACCGAGTAGTAGTACGTTTTGCCGCAAACAGCTGTTGTATCGATAAACGCCCCCACCTGCTCCGTGGCAA